>DATLJG010000001.1:0-1736 GCA_035538995.1 Hyphomicrobium sp.
ATGCCTCGAAGATCCTCAACGCTTTATCCTGGAGCTTTGAGGAATGGCCTATGATCTGATCGTCATCGGCACCGGGCCAGGCGGGTATGTGTGCGCCATTCGCGCCGCCCAGCTCGGAATGAAAGTCGCCGTCGTCGAGAAGCGTGGCACGCATGGCGGCACCTGCCTGAACGTCGGCTGCATTCCTTCGAAGGCGCTGCTTCATGCGTCGCATGCCTATGATGAAGCCAAGCATGCCTTCGCGCCGATGGGAATTGATGCCTCGCCCGTGCTCGACTTGCCGAAGATGCAAGCCTTCAAGCGTGAAGGCGTTAAAGGCAACGTCGACGGCGTCGCCTACCTGTTGAAGAAGAACAAGATCGACAGCTATTTCGGCACTGGACGCATCGTCAAAAGCGGCCAGGTCGCCGTCACGTCGCCGAGTGGCGAAACACAGACGCTGGAAACGAAATCGATCGTCATCGCGACGGGCTCCGACGTCGCGCGTCTGCCGGGCATCGACATCAATGAAAGGCGGATCGTATCCTCGACTGGTGCGCTGGATTTGCCGTCCGTTCCACGCAAGCTGCTGGTCATCGGCGCGGGCGTCATCGGACTGGAACTTGGGTCCGTATGGCGTCGCCTCGGCGCCGACGTGCTGGTCATCGAATATCTCGATCGCATCCTGCCCGGCATCGACAACGAAATCGCGCGCTCCTTCCAGCGGCTTCTTGAAAAACAGGGCCTCGCCTTCCGACTTGGAAGCAAGGTCACTGGCGTTTCTGAGAGCGGCACCCCCGGTAGCCCACTCAGCATCACCGTTGAAC
This sequence comes from Hyphomicrobium sp., assembly GCA_035538995.1. Taxonomy (GTDB): domain Bacteria; phylum Pseudomonadota; class Alphaproteobacteria; order Rhizobiales; family Hyphomicrobiaceae; genus Hyphomicrobium_B. Next base: position 807 of record DATLJG010000001.1, read on the forward strand.
CAGCCGCCGGCGGCAGCAGCGAAACGATCCAAGCCGATGTGGTGCTCGTCGCGGTTGGGCGCATCCCCTACACGGACGGCTTGGGTCTAGCCGAAGCCGGTGTCGCGCTCGATCCCAAGAAACGTATTCTCGTCGATGGTCATTTCCAGACGAGCGCGTCGGGCATATTCGCCATCGGCGACGTCATCGCCGGACCGATGCTGGCGCACAAAGCCGGAGACGAAGGCGTCGCTGTTGCAGAAATCATCGCCGGACAAGCGGGCCACGTGAACTATGACGTTATTCCGAACGTCATCTACACGTCGCCGGAAGTGGCGAGCGTCGGTAAATCCGAGGAAGAGCTGAAGGCCGCCGGCGTCGCCTACACCGTCGGCAAATTTCCGTTCACCGCCAACGGCCGCGCCAAGGCCATGCACACGACCGACGGCTTTGTCAAAATCCTCGCCGACGCCACGACCGATCGCGTGCTCGGTGTCCACATCATCGGAGCAAACGCCGGAGAGATCATTGCCGAAGCCTGCGTGCTGATGGAGTTCGGCGGCTCCGCCGAAGACCTCGCGCGAACTTGCCACGCGCATCCGACATTGACCGAAGCCGTCAAGGAAGCCGCGCTCGCCGTCGGCAAACGCGCCATCCACTTTTGACACAGCCCTAACCTCTATCCACTCCATGGCCGGGCTTGACCCGGCCATCCAGAGCCATAGAGCACGATATCAAATGTAAAATTCTGGATGGCCGCCTCGGAGGGCGGCCATGACGTGAGTAGAGAATTACTCCGCCGCCGTCACAGTGTAGCCGCGCTCCCGGAACAGCGCCACAAGCCCGGCCGGGCCGACGAGGTGCAGCGCACCGACGGCAATGAACGCATTGCCTTTGTCCAGAAGCGGAAGCGCGGCATCGCGCATTCCTGCATTGCGGTCGATCAACAGA
>DATLJG010000002.1:0-1675 GCA_035538995.1 Hyphomicrobium sp.
GGAGCCGTTTGCTTCGAGCGAAAACCGGCACGTCTTCTATCGCTGTGGACATCAGATGCTGCTGATCTTCAATCCCGAAGTCACGCATCGGCCACCTTCGGAAGGGGCGCTGCCGGTGCCGCCGCACGGCATGGAAGGGCAGGGCCATGTCTGCTTTCGGGCGTCGGCAGAGGACATTGCCGAGTGGCAAAGGAAGCTTACCGCCTTGGGTGTTGAAATCGAGTCTGACTTCATGTGGCCGAGCGGCGGGCGCTCCATCTATTTTCGCGATCCTGCCGGCAATTGCCTCGAATTCGCCGAGCCGCGCATTTGGGGATTGAGCTGATGCAGGACTTGGCGAAGGGCGCGCGGCTGGTGGTCGCCAGCCATAATCCCGGCAAGGTGTGGGAGATCAACCAGCTGCTTGCGCCGTACGGTCTCAACGCCGTTTCTGCGGGTGAACTCGGACTTTCCGAACCTGAAGAAACGGAGACAACGTTCGAGGGCAACGCGCGGCTCAAGGCAATCGCGGCGGCGAAAGGCTCCGGCCTACCGTCGCTCGCCGATGATTCCGGAATCGAGATTGATTGTCTCGACGGTGCGCCGGGAATCTATTCGGCGCGCTGGGCGGGACCGGGCAAAGACTTCGGTCTTGCGATGAAGAAAGTCGCCGACGAAATCGGCGCGCGACATGCGTGGGGGCCACCCGCGCCGCGCGCCAATTTCATTTCTGTTCTGTGTCTCGCCTGGCCGGATGGCGACGCGCGGATTTTCGAGGGCAAGGTGTTCGGGCATCTTGTCTGGCCGCCGCGTGGCGGCAATGGCTTCGGTTATGATCCGATGTTCGTGGCGGATGGCGCGGATCAGACTTTCGGCGAAATGGAACCGGCGCAGAAATACGCGATTTCGCATCGGACGCGCGCGTTCGCGGCGTTCAAGGCGGCGATGCTCGATCGTTTGACGCCGACGGATGGGGTGAAGCCGAACGGGCGCGACGTGGCGGCGCTGTCAGCGGCTGCCGCCAGTCTCTCGACGCGGCCTGAAGCGGCGGCGTTCATTGCGCATTTGAAAGCGGATTTTGCGGCGAACAAAGCCGAATGGGCGAATGCGACGTTGGAGACATACTTCGCGGCGTTGGAGCGGCGGCTCAAGGATGCGCCGGTGTCGGACGCTCCAGCGTGGAGGCAATTGGCGCAAGCGATGCTGGCGGCGAGTGGTCATGATTGACGTCAATACCAAGCCAGGCCGACATGCTGAAGATCGCTTTGGCGCCTATGTGCATTGGCCGTTTTGCGCGCAGAAATGTCCGTACTGCGATTTCAACAGCCACGTTCGTTTCGGCGGCTGGGACGAGGCGCGCTTTCTTGCGGCGTACAAGCGGGAGATCGACTCCGTCGCCGACCTGATCGGGCAGCGCACGGTCACCAGCATCTTTTTCGGAGGCGGAACGCCGTCGCTGATGCAGCCAACGACGACCGCCGGCATTCTAGATCACATCTCCAAGCGCTGGACCGTCGCGCCCGATGCGGAGATCACGCTCGAAGCCAACCCGAATAGCGTCGAAGCGGCGCGGTTTCGCGGTTTTCGCGATGCCGGCGTCAATCGTGTGTCGATCGGCGTGCAGTCTCTGAATGATGCCGAACTGCGCAAGCTCGGACGCATTCACACGGCGGATGAAGCGAAGGCGGCGCTTGAC
>DATLJG010000003.1:0-3303 GCA_035538995.1 Hyphomicrobium sp.
CATCATAATGCGTCGATGATGAAGTCAGTGGCTTCTTTTGTACCGATCGTCCGGTGGTCAGTTCGTCATCGCTGGCTCTGGACAGGTGTTCCGCACGATCATGTTTTTGAGCGTCCGGTCCCATCTTCCACTGTGTATGAAGTAAGGTGACAGGTGCTGAACGACAGCATCGCTGGCAGCAAAGCCCCACGCGATTCCGGTGTCGAGGGGCGTCGGAGTAAGATCGCCGGCGGCATCGATGCAGTTCATCGTGCGGGGGGCCGTGTCGATCATGGAATACTGGACACGTCCCGAGTTCAGAAGACGAACGCGCTTCAATGCTCTCTGATAGAGAGCTGGTTCGATTTCGTATGGCCCCCAAGACTTCACGTCGCGGTCCAACCGGCAGGCCATCTGCAGCGTTTGAGCAAGCGTGAAGTTGTGACCTCGCTCGGAAGCAAACGGCTCTATGACGCCTGTCGCGGGCAACCAGCTGATGGTCACAGGCTTGACGATGCCTTTGGAGAGATCGTCGCCTTTATAGAAACTCGCGAACGTGTGGGAATGTACGACGTCGTTATCTCGCCCCTGGAAACCCCACACCATGACAAAGTAGTGGCCCCTGAGAGCAGATCGATGGCTTACCGGTTCCGCGCCCAATGACGAGGAAAGGACAACAAGCGCAGCCAAAAAGCTAAAAAGTCTCACAACTTTGCACGTTCCAGAATGGCTTCGGCCAATGAACGTCAAGAGAGGCCGATTAGATCCCAATGATGAGTGATTAGGGCACGATCGGCCGCAGTTTGGCTGAGCCAAACTGCTTGACCGGCATGGCTCACGCGGTCCGGAGGCAGTCTTGTGGCATCACTTGGTGAGGAATGTGACGCGGCGGCCATCTAGGACGACAATGCGCTCTGACCGAGATCCAGAAGAAAACGAAATCTCGGTCAGAAAAACCGTCGGTCAGTAGAAGAGCCTAACTCAATAGCAGACCCAGACATAGAACCCGTCAGGGGTGATCCGCCAACATGAGCCAACACCGTACGCCCACCATCGACCACGCCAGTAGCGCCGGACGGGGCCATAGTAGATCCCGCCGTAGTAGCGGCGGCCGACGACCCAATTGCCTCGAACATGCCGGCGAACGACGTTCCGTCGGACATTCCTATGAGCGACATTTCTGCGGACGTTTCGCCGGGCAACCGAATTGCGATAAACTCTTCCGCCGCGATTGAAGTTACGGGCACGGTTCATTCGATGGAACGACCCACGTTGCACGCGGGCAAAACCGCCGCCGTGGAATCCGCCGCCGCCACGAAAGCCTCCGCCGCCCCGCCGAGCGTCGGCATGGGAGAGAAGGGTGGTGAAGCCAATAAGGGCGGAAAAAACAAATACCAAGACAAGCTTGAGACTGGGTTTCATGACGCGCGACTCCCGAACTTATGACCGGATGGATTGCCGCTAAAGTCAGTGCAATGAAATAATTTAGATCAATGGAATAATGCACAAAATGAGAACGGGTAGAATAGCCTTTTTCAAGCGGCCCGTCATCGCCATGTCGACCTTAAAAAAATTGGCGCGTGATCGGCTATATTGCGAAATGACGGGAGCGGAACCAATGCAATTCCTGAAAAAGTGGATTGCAATGACCCTTCCGCCAGAAATCAATTTCCGAATGAACGACCAGAACAGGTTGGTTAAGCAGGCCGGACCAGCCCAAGGATATCGGCGAATGGCGCGCATCTCTGCGGGAGATCGCGCTTTCTTGTCTCGCCGGGTAAACCGATCCCGCCTGATCGAGCGGACATGATTCCCACTTGGGTTGAAACAGTCTTCTCAGATCTGCTCAACCCAGTGGTCGCAAACGTTTCTTTTCAATGCAGTCTTAATACCAGCGCCAGCGACGGCAGACGTGACCCACACCCCACACGACACATCGTCTAACGCCACGTATGTTTCTTCGTGATACGCATATGCCGTTAATTCGTGTCCTTCCCGCGCCGCATCCGTATGCGGCGAGCGTTGTGATGCCATCCGACTGATGATGTGACATCGATGGCATCGCTTGCGCCGATGGTGCGAGCGCGAAGGCGATGGCTGCAACAGCAATAAGCTTGATCATGGCTTCTCCCATTCACCGATTGTTACGGCAACGCCCCGCCCGACTAGCTCGCAATCAGATTGCCTCCGGCGAACTGAACGGTCAACGGTTCTCTGGGATGCAGCGATTCACGATTAGAAAGAGGTATCGCTACTAAACGGATGTCAAAATAAAGAGCGGCGGATCTGCCGATCCACCGCTCCTCGTTCGCCCGCTTCATGCTGTGTTAATAGCCGTAGACTCCGACACCGCCGGGGCCGACATGAACGCTGACTCCGGGATCGCCGTAATAGCCGTCGTAATATCCGTAGCCATAGCCACGGGGATAATAACCGTAATCATCGTTTCGGCCGTAGCGGCGCAGCTTCTCGCGGTCCTGGCGATCCAAATAATAACCGGCCCGATCCTTGGCGCGCGCGTTCTCAACGCTGCTGATCGAGTCTGCTTGGGCGAGGGGGGCAACGAAGCTGACGATCAATGCCGCGCTTGCGGCAGCAGCCCAATTCCATTTCATAAGCTTACTCCTTCCTGCCGCGTCCCAATACGTTACGGACGCAACCATATATGAAGGCAAACGCGAGCCGCGCTGGGGCGTTCCGGGCGGCTGGGCGACCGAGTGACACCCGGGACCATGCGTCGCCCTTAAGGCGGCATTTCCTTATCGATCGCGGGCATTCCCTTTGTGGCTTACGCGCCGTGCACGGACGAACGAATTCAACTTTGTTCGCGCTGAATAGCTCATACCGCCTAGTTGCGAGAAAATGAGCCGCAGCGTGCAAGAGGCGGTATGACAAAGCTCGTTCTTAGAATCTGAACGACATGTCTTCGACACGCGCTACCGTACGTTCGGCAAATTGCTTCGCAGCACCGGCATCATTGCAAAGTCGTCCACTGTACATGGCAAGAAAAATGGCCGGCATGTGCAAACACGCCGGCCAAGTGACTCGTAGCCGTCAACGTCTCTATGGAGGAAGCGCTATGGCAACGAGAAGACTGTCAGCGAACCGCCGAGGTTCGTGTACTGCTTGAGGCCAGCGTAGCCACCAACAGCACCCAGACCATCGGTCGGGTTCGTCAGGCCGGCAGCAAGACCGATACCGGCCCAACCGCCAACGCCCGAGAACACGGCGACGTACTGCTTGCCACCATGCTCATACGTCATGGCGTTGCCGATGATGCCCGACGGCGTCTTGAACTTGAACAGTTCCTTGCCGGTCTTCTGG
>DATLJG010000004.1:0-3366 GCA_035538995.1 Hyphomicrobium sp.
GAAGCGGCTTCTCCGGCTCTTCGTCGTCCGATACCGGACGCAATATGAAAGACCCTTCGACCGTGGACGCTCAAATCCCGGCAGAACAGTCTTTTGAAACGCATTACTTGAGAATGGTCCCTCCCTCGCGGAAAGGACTGATCCGCATGGTGCATCTGCCTTGCGATCCTTCGAGGCGACGCGGGCTGCGTTCAGGCAGCAATCGCGTGCTCGGCCGAGTTGCAGATCAAATGCGGATACGAGTTACGACGTTATCGCCATGTATTCACAAGCGTGGCGGAATCATTAGCGTACGCAAACTGTGGTCGAGTTAATCTGCGTCGCCCATTGTTGTCACGCACTTAACCAGCGATGTGGGCTTGCCGCATCACTCCACCGCTCCTAAGAAAGACAGTGACGCAACCCGGCAACATAATCGTTGCAGAGCCTCCGCCATCGGAGCTCGACGGGGTTTCAAACGAACGAATTGCCAGGCGATGTCTCACAACACCTTCGGCCATCTTTTTCGCGTAACGACGTGGGGCGAAAGCCACGGTCCCGCGATCGGAGCGATTGTTGACGGCTGCCCGCCGGGCATCCCCCTCGACGAGAGCGACATCCAAATTCATCTCGATCGCAGACGTCCCGGCCAATCGCGCTTCACCACCCAGCGCCAGGAAGCCGATGCGGTGAAAATTCTGTCGGGCGTCTTCGCCGATGCCTCCGGCAAGCAGGTGACGACCGGCACGCCGATCGCCCTTGAAATCCAGAACACCGATCAGCGCTCGAAAGATTACGGCGACATCAAAGACAAATACCGCCCGGGGCACGCAGATTTCACGTACGACGCCAAATACGGCATCCGCGATTATCGCGGCGGTGGTCGCTCGTCCGCCAGGGAGACGGCGTCGCGCGTCGCGGCCGGAGCCGTCGCCCGCAAAATCTTGTCCGGCATCACGATCCGAGGCGCGCTCGTTCAAATCGGCCCGCACAAGATTGATCGCGGCAACTGGAATTGGGACGAAATCGACGCCAACCCCTTCTTTTCACCCGACAAGAAGGCGGCTGAACTCTGGACGACCTATCTCGACAAGGTGCGCAAAGCCGGATCGTCCATCGGAGCCATTGTCGAGGTCGTCGCCGAAGGCGTTCCGGCCGGATGGGGCGCGCCGCTCTATGGCAAGCTCGACCAGGATCTTGCCAGTGCGATGATGTCGATCAACGCCGTCAAGGGCGTCGAAATCGGTGCCGGCATGGCGGCCGCCGAGCTGACCGGCGAGCAGAACGCCGATGAAATCCGCATCGGAAATGACCGTCAGCCAATGTTCCTCTCGAACAACGCGGGCGGCATTCTCGGCGGCATCTCAACCGGCCAGCCGATCGTCTGCCGCTTCGCCGTCAAGCCGACGTCGTCGATCCTGGCGCCACGCCGAACGATCGACAAGGAAGGCCACGACACCGAGATCATCACGAAGGGCCGCCACGATCCTTGCGTCGGCATCCGTGCCGTGCCGGTCGGAGAAGCGATGATGGCGATCGTCCTCGCCGATCATTTCCTGCGTCATCGCGGACAGACGGGCCGCTAACGCAGGAACACCGCGACCACCTCGACGTGCGCGGAATAAACGAACTGATCGACCGGCGTGACGGAGTCTATTTTGTAACCGCCATCGACCAGATGCCGCGCATCGCGCGCCAGCGTCGCCGGATTACATGAAACGCCGACGACCGTTTTGACTTTCGATTTCGCCAGCCGTTGTGCCTGCGCGTCGGCCCCTGCCCTCGGCGGATCGAAGACGATCGCATCATGCTCGTTGAGTTCGAGCGGCGACAACGGCTCGCGAAAGAGATCGCGGACGCGCGCCGTTATCGGCTTCAAACCGGTGGCTTTCTTCGCACCTGCCGCAAGCGCCTCGACTGCCGCCTTGTTGCCGTCGAACGCGAGGACCTTGGCGCGCCGGGCAAGCGGAAACGTGAAGGCGCCGACACCGCAAAACAGATCGGCGACCGATTTGGCTTTGCCGACAGCCGCGACGACCTGTTGCGCAATCGCGTTTTCGGCTTCCGCAACCGCCTGCACGAAGCTCGCGAGAGGCAGAACAACCTCGGCGGCCCCGAAGCTGAGAAACGGCGGCAACGTCTCGACGACAATCTCATGACCGACGCTCAATCGCGCCAGCCGCAAGGCGCTCGCCTCTACGGCCAAGCGGCTGCGAACATCCGGCGATAGACGGCGCTCGACTCCGTCGAGATGCACATCGAGACCGGACTTCGTAAGCGTCACGGTCAGCCGCGCTTCGCCCCGTCGCGAAACGAGCGGCGCGATCAGCGTTGTGAGTGATGGCAGCGCGGCAACGATCGCATTATCGAGAACCGGACACATCTCGATTGCGACCAGCGCGTGCGAAGCTGCCTCGTGATACCCGACGACAACGACGCCTGTTCCCGTCCGCTCGACAGAGAACACCGCGCGCCGTCGCTTGCCCCCCGTTTCGATCAGCTCGCCCGGCACAACATCGAGCCCGCGGGCCTGAAACGCCGAAGTAACGAGATCGCGTTTCCAGTATCGATAGATGTCCGGCGACATGTGCTGGACGGAACAGCCGCCGCACGCCCCGAAATGCCGGCAAACCGGCTCAATTCGCGACGGGCTAGGTTCGAGAATACGGACGAGACGGCCACGATCGCCCGAAACGTCGGCCGAAACGCGCTCCCCTGCCAGCGTGAAAGGCACGAACACCGCGCCGTCTGCCGTCTCGGCAATGCCGTCGCCCTGCGCTCCGACACGCGCAATCAGAAGCTCGCGCTCGTCAGACATCGCGCCGCGCTCCAATCAGGTATTCGACGTTGCCGGAGCCGCCAACAATCGGGGACGTCATCTCGCCGACGATACGCCAGCCGGACTGCTTCTCCAGCCAACCGCGAACGCTATCGACGGCATCGCGCCGCGCCGCTTCATCGCGCACGATACCGCCGCTTCCAACGCGCTCGCGCCCAACCTCGAACTGCGGCTTGACGAGTATGACGAGCCACGCGCCCTGGCTGGCGAGCGGCAAGACACTGCCAAGAACTTTCATAACGGAAATAAAGCTGACATCGACAACGATGCACGCGATGGGCATCGGCACTAGATCGCGCGAGAGCGTCCGCGCATCGCAATTCTCGATCGACGTAACACGCGGATCGTTCCTCAAGTCGTCGTGCAATTGCGCGCTGCCGACATCGACGGCGTACACGCGCTCGGCCCCACGTTCGAGCAGAAGCTGTGTGAATCCGCCCGTCGAAGCACCGACATCCAACGCCACGAGTCCCTTCGGATCAAACCCAAACGCATCGAGCGCAGCCGCGAGTTTCTCGGCACCCCGCGAAACGTAGCGTGGCGCGTCG
>DATLJG010000005.1:0-3702 GCA_035538995.1 Hyphomicrobium sp.
CGGACCGAAAATGCGGGCGTACTCGGCGTGCTGCGAGACGTGCTCCGGCTCGCCGGAGCAGCAGACGTGGCCATTGAGACAGATCACGCGGTCGCTCCTCGCCATCACGACGTGCAGGTCATGCGACACGAGCAGGATGCCGAGATTGTGCTTGTCGCGCAGCTGGCCGACCAGCTCATAGAATTCCGCTTCGCCGGTGAAATCGACGCCGCGTGCGGGCTCGTCGAGAATGAGCAGGTTGGGCCGGCGCAACAAGGCGCGCGCGATCAAAACGCGCTGCGTCTCGCCGCCCGAAAGATTCGAGAGTTGCTGATGCTCGGTACGAAGCGCACCAACTTCTTCAAGCGCACTTCTAATCTCGTTCGCCGACGCCGTGCCGCCGAGACCAAGAAACGCCTGAACGGTCATCGGAATTGCTTGGTCGACTTCAAACCGTTGCGGGACATAGCCGATGCGCGTCGATGGCGGACGGATGATCTCGCCGCGATCGGGGCGCTCTATCCCGAGCACCAGCTTGACTAATGTCGTCTTACCGGCCCCGTTCGGTCCGATCAGAGTCACGATCTCGCCGCGGCGGACATCAAGATCAACTCCCGCGATGACGTCGCGATCGCCGCGCCGGAACCATAGGTCGCGACCGGAAATAAGCGCATCTGCCGAAGGCGGCGGCACCGGGTCGCGATCGCCAGCAGAATCGTGATCGTGGCCGCACGAGCAGGCTCGCGGGTCGGCCTGCATCGCTTGCGGCCGAGCGTGCGCGCGAGGGCGGAAAATTGACAAGTGAATGTCTCCTGTCGGGAGCAACTGCCTCAAGTCGCGTGCTTTGCGGCGCACTCGTGACACATGCCCGAGACTTCGGCGAAGCGAACGCGCGGCTCGAATTTGGCGCTGCGCGCGGCAGCGTCGATTGCCTTGAAAATGTCGTCGCCGTCAACCTCTTGGACGGTGCCGCATTTCTCGCAGCTCAAGAACATCGGGCGACGGCCGGTCCTCGGGCGGTGCAACTGGCGGCAGGCAAAATAGGCGTTCTTGCTTTCCAGACGGTGGACGACGCCAGCCTCAAGCAGTGCGTCGAGCGCGCGGTAGACCGAAATTGGCGCCAGGCGGGTCCCCTTCTTGGCCAGGCGGTCGAGAACCTCGTAAGCGCCGACGCTGGCATGGGTCGAGGCGATTTCCTCGAAGACCTTGCGGCGCAAGTCGGTAAACCTAAGGTTCTTTTCGGCGAAAATGGCTGTCGCCTGGTCGAGGGAGAGCTTGACCCGGTCCCGAATGCGCTGCTCGTCGGTTACATTTGCTGTCATGACAGTCCTTTGGACCGCGCCGGTCCGTTGACCCTTAGCACACCCTCGCGTTTGTCGGCGCGCGGACAATATAACATGTCGGGTCGGATGGGCTATTCTGTTAGGGGCGGCATCGCGCATTTTGTGCGGTGCGGCTTGATCTTTGGCAAAGCTCGCCCACATGCGGCGGGAAACCCTACCCCTGCGCCAATGGGCATTTTTGACAAGATTTTCATGCGGGGAGCGAATTTGATCCTATTTTGCCGCCAATCGGCCGGTCATCTACGACAGTTTTCGTGACCGTGATTCGTTGATTCGCTTGCGCGATAGCTGGGATTCGACCTCGGATGGACGTCAAGTTTCTGATCGATACGCTGACCGAGAACGCCCGGTCTATCGGGACGGCAATTTTTCTGGCCGCCGCGTTCACGCTTCTCTTGCGGACCCGCGTCGCCCGGCGGCTCAGGGATACCATCGAAGAAACGGTCTTCACGAATTGGCGTCTGGCGCTCCTCGGCACGACCGGCATCGTGCTGTCGGCGGCCGCCGGATGGCGTACCTGGGAAGGGATGTACAATTTCACCGGCGAGGCCCTGCTCTCCGGCATGGTGACGTTCGGCATCCAGGGCATCATGCTGATCGTCGCGTGGCTGATCGGCGAAACGTTCGCGACCGGCATGAATGCGCGGTCGAGGCCTGGAGAACCGACGCTCGTCAGCGCTGCCATGCAGCCCTGGCTCGGAAGCGTCATAGGGCTGTTGCTCTTCGTCACCGGCTTCGTGCTGTTCCTGCAATGGACGGGACAGGCGGACATCAAACAAACGAAGGTTGAGGATCTCGGCTGGTCGGCCGCTGGCGATAAATTCCTGATGTTCGGCGCCGGGATTTTGATGGTCGCGCTTTTCACGCTTTACGCCGCCAACGATCTCGTGCGGCCGTACGTGCAGGTCATGCGGATCATCATCCGCAATTCGATGCTGTGGCTGATGTTCCTCGCCTGCATGACAACGAGCGTCTTCTTCTCGTTCGATAGCTTCTTCACCGCCATCTTCCCGCCGTCGGAGCGCGTTCGCGCGGCCGAGCTTCGCGCGCAGAACCAGGTTTCGGGAATTGTTTCCGACATCGAACAGGCCCTTGCGGCGCGCAGCGCCAATCTCGCGGACGCGATTTTCACCACGGAAGCCTGGAAGGATTACGAGCATCAACTCGGCGCCCTCACCCAAGCCGCGACGCAATCGCAGGGCGCCATCGAACGCTACGTGAATGCGCAGATCGAAGAACGCAGCCGGGCGATCAAGGAACAGCAGGAGCGGATTGCGTCCGCCGAGGCCGGTCAGGCCGGTCTTGCCGGGCGCAAGACATCGCTGACCGACGAAAAGTCGAGGCTGGCGGCGCAGCGTCCCGAGCTTGCTGCGGACTATGCGGCGAAGAAAGGCGATTACGACGCCAAGATGAAAGACATCGATGCCAAGCGCGTCGAGGCGCTGGCGGAAGACAAGGGTGTCGAGGGAACTCTCAAGGCGGGTCGCGGACCGATCTACCGCCAACGCATGAGCGAGCTGGCCTTGCTGCAGGGCGCGGCGCAAATCGCCAGCGAGCGGATGAAGGACGCGCAGAAACGGCTCAGCGGGGTGGAAACGCGGTTGACGGCGATCGATCGCGAGCTTGCGACACTCGACGGCGATCTGGCGAAATACAAGGGCGAGGCAGAAACGGCCAAGCAGCGCATTGCGCTGACAGATGGGGCCGCGCAGGAAGACAATGCCGCCAAGATCGATCCGTCGCGGATCATGCCGGCGTTCGAACGCGCCAAATCGGATTTCCGCGCTGACCCCAATGCCGCGCGGCTCGCTAGCATTCAGAGGATGTGTAACGATCTTCACGGCGCGCTGGCCGCCACGCCGGAGACGAAGGCGCAAGCCTCGGGCATCGATTGCGATCCGAAAGCCGTAGCTGATGCTGCCTCCGGTCTGTTCGCATTGCAATCCGGCACCAAGGTTTTCCAAGACACGTGTGTTGGCGGCGACAAGCTCGTCGAAAACAAATCGACGGACGATTTGTTCGCCTTTGCGCGGCGCTGTCTTTCCGATAGTGCGCTTCCCAGCAACGACACGGCGGCGCTGCGGTCCAAGATCAACCACATCGAACTTTCACGCGATGACAAAGCGCACCGCTTCGTCGTCACGCTGAATGCTTTCCAGGACGGCAACCGCTTAGCGTATCTGGCGCTCGCCATCGCCATCGGACTCGACGGGCTGATCTTCATGTCCGGCCTGTTCGGCGCTAACGCGGTGCGTTCGCCGCTTTCGGATATTCCGAGTTTCCGATCGCGATCTGGATCGCAGCTTGAAGCGACGATCAACGCGGCGCTCGGAGCGCACCCTTACGAAACGGCGTGGCTGGCGTTGACGACGTTCCGGCC
>DATLJG010000006.1:0-4283 GCA_035538995.1 Hyphomicrobium sp.
TCGCGCGTCGTTGAGCACAGGCAACGCGAAATCAAAAATGTCTGCGTATGCTGTGACATAGGCGTTGGCTATTCTATCGCGTTCGGCGGCGAGCCGCATCGCGGCGATCAGCGTCATGGGGGCGGTATCGTCGCGGACATCTCCGGCTTCGACCTTGCCGAGGCCGGCGGGGTTGGCGAGGCGGATGGCCGCGAAGGCGTCGCGCGCATCGCTTTCATCGAGCGCCGACAGGATCATGTCGAGCCGGCGGCGAAGGCCGATCCCGAGGGTCGTTTCATTCGCCGCCTTGGCGAGCGGCGCGCACAACAGCACGATGCCGAGATTGGTATTGAGACCGGTCGCGGCGACGCTGGCTTCGGTGGCGCGCAAGATGCGCTGGCCGACGCCGAGGGCCGGATCGGCGATCGGTGCTGCGGCTGCTGCTGCGGCGCGCTCGAAGTGCGCCACTTCCATTCCGTGACCGGCGGCATGGCGATGTACGTTGCCGGGTTTCAGCGCGTCGAGTTCGGTGTGGCAGGCCGCGAGGAATGCGGCCGCGATCCGATCTGGCGCGAGCGGCGCCGTCATGACACGGCTGCGAGTGCGACGGGCGCTCCGATGCCGAGGCCGGCGCGATGGGCGATGACGGTGCGCAGAAAATCTTCGGCAATGGCCCAGGCGATGTTGACGTCGGCAACGCCCTGCAACCCGCGCCACGCCGGGTTCGAATTGACTTCGAGAACCTGCAATTGGCCGTCAGTGGTGCGGATCAGATCGATGCCCGCGTAATCGGCGTCGACGGCGCGCATCGCGGCCATCGAGATTTCCGTCATCTCCGCATCCGGGACGTGGGCACGAGCTTTGCCGCCCTGGTGGATGTTGGTCACCCAGTTGCTGCCGCGGCGGGTCATGGCCGCAACAACGCGGTGGCGAGTCGCGAGCACGCGCCAGTCTTCGAAGATGCCGTCCTTCGGCGCGATGTAATCCTGCATGTAGTACATCTGATCGACTGCTTCAGGCGCTGGAAGCTCGTCTTGCGATGCGGCCAGGGCGATGCCTTTGCCCTGACTGCCGAACAGCGGCTTCATAACAAGCCGACGATCGAGATTTTCGGTGTACTCGCGTGCATGTTCGAGCGTTTCGCAGACGCGCGTTCGCGGCGTGGCGACGCCGTTCTTGTGCAGGAGGAATGTCGTCTGGGATTTGTCGACGCAGCGTTCGATGGCGCGGGCATCGTTCCAGACGCGGACACCGCTTTCACGCAGCGCGTGCAGAAGGCCTAAGCGAAACGTGATCTGTTCCAGGGTTCCAGCCGATATCGATCGGACGAATACGCCGTCGGGAAGCGCGCCATCAAAGCCCGGAATATCGATGCCGGAGCGGAGCGACGTGTCGAAGGCGCAATGCGGAAGCGACGAGACGGTGACGCGCGCGCCCATCTCTTGAAGCGAGCGGACGATGCGGCGCGCATGCCATTCGCCGCGCCCTTCTTCGATCAGGAGCGCGAGGTGGAGCCCTGTCCCCTGTTTTAGATGTGGCGTGGCTGACGCCTCACCGGAAGCTCGCATCGACGATCTCCGGAGCCAGCTTGCCCGCGCGGAAGGAGTTGCCGGTCTCGACGTTCGAGACGATCACCTCTGCGGGTGAGAACAGCAGTGGATCGATCTTATAGAAGTCGCCTTTGACGTCGGCGAAAATCTCGGCGAAGGGTTTGCCGTAAGCCGAAACGGTGTTCGACGGCAAACCTTCGGCCAACCGCTTCGCATCGCTGTCCGGGCCTTTGACGAACAGGTGTATGCGGCCGGCGTAGATGATGGCGTCGTTCGTTCGGCCCATTGCCTTGACGAAATCCGGGACGGGCGGTGCGATCGGCGTCGTGCCGGTACCGTCGAGAATGTTCTCCAGCGGGAAGTGCAGGGCGTGGGCCTTGTGGATTGCGACCTCCAAGACGCGCGATGCGATCTGAACGGTGCCCGCGAGGCTCCACGTCGTTGCGTAGAGGATCGACAAACCTTTTGAATCGATGCCGCAGTGCTTCGAGATATTCTCGATGACAGCCGGGGGCGGTGCCTTGTCGCCTTCGATCACCAGCGCCGTCTGCGCGTTGCTGTCGATGTAGCCGAGTTCCTTGTAGAGTTCTTCGACGCGAGACAGCGCGCGCGCCGGGCCGGAGCCGAGTGCGAAGAAGCCCGTGGCCTCGTCGGTGATTGTCCAACCGGCGTATTGGCTGGCGAGGCATGCGATCACCGGGTGATTGGAGGTGACGACGACGCCGAGCGGCCAGTTCGTCAGGCCCGACGACTGCGTAAACGCGACGGTGCCAAGGCCGCCCATGCAGACCTCGCCGAGGCGGCGTCCGGCTTCGAGCCCGCCGACGACATTGGCGCCCATGTCAATGATGCGTTCGCCGTGGCTGCCGGTCGTAACGGAGATGCGGAGAGCATCGGCGTCGGCGACGATGGCATCGACAAGCTTGGCGGCGCGCGCCGAAACGCTGGGCTGTTTTGCACTTTGCATCGGGTGGAGGACTCCGGTGGCGTCATGATTTTGCGTGTTCGTATAGCAGGTCTTCGAGTTCCGCCAAGCGCGCCAGGGCGAGACGCTGCGCCTCATCCGCTGTTTCCGCGTCCGCGAAAACGCTCGCCAGCGGCGCGCCGACAGGAACGTAGGTGCCTAGCGGTCCGCGATCGGCGCTCCAATCGGGCCACGGTGTCGCGCCAAGGGTTAACGCCCGGCGGTCGGCGTGCAGAATGGCCATCGCACGAGCACGGCGCGGCGGGTGCGGCATGGGCGCCGGTTCGATTCCAGCGCAGACATCGATGTGCGTGCGGAATTGGCTGCCGTGCGCGTCGTCGATGACGTCGAGCGAGGCTCCCGGCCGCGGATTGACTTCGAGCAGATGCGGCGTTCCGGCGGAGACGATGAAATCGAAGGACGCCATGCCGACGATGCCAAAGGCGGATGCAACCTGAGTGGCCGCGTCTTCCAACGTCTGGCGCAGGCTTGAGGGAATGTCGGGCATCGAAACGGCGCCGCCGAAGCGAAAGGGCTGTTCGGGCGAAGACGTGATCCACTGGCGCGTGAGCGACAGGTGCGGGGAGGGCGCTCCGAAGATGCCGCCGACTGAAATCCGATCCCCCGATAGCCGGCGTTGAAAGTAACGGCGCGCACGGCGCGTGGCGTTCGGACTGCAGACGCGGATATGGCGACCGCCGCTGCCGCCGATGCGTTTCGTGAGCCAGCCGTTCGCGTCCGCCGGAGGGGTGGATTGCGTTTCGGGATGCGCGATGCCGAGTTCGTCGAGCTTGGCGAAAAAGACGGCGGGATTTTTGCAGGCGTTGTACGTCGCCGCGCTATTGCCGAGCAGTCGATAGCGACTGCCGAGAGCCGCGATCAGACGCGGCTTGTCTTCGAAACCCGATCCGAGAACGAGACCGATCGGCGGGGCGCTTGCGGCGGCGCTGAGCGCATCGAGCGCGGCGATAAGCGGTTTGGTGCGGAAGCCCGCACTCATGGCGCCGTCGATCACTTCAACGGCTAATGCCGCGTCTTGCGTGTCGAGGTCGCAGAAGGCATCGGCGACCAGCGGCTGATAGCCGGCGCGCCGGGCGGACTGCGCGAGAGCCCGCCCGGAAAACGCTGCGATCAGGACCGCTTGGCCAGCCACATTCTTAAGCGAGGCCGACGAGTTCTTTCGCCTTCGCATAAGCGTGGCGGAAGTCGAGCGACAGCGGCTTGTCGGACGTGAGCATCTCCTTGAAGAGGCCGGATTCGCACTTGTACTTGATGTCGCCGATCGCGAGCGGGCCGACGCCGAGAGCATCGCAGCCCGGGATCTTCTCGCCATTCATGAACAGTTCCATGCCTTCGACGCCCGGAGGCGGCACGGCGTTGACGTCGGCGATGACCTTGAGGTTCTTGGCGAGCGCCTTGTGCTCCTTCGAGACGACCTGCACGCCGGCGGCGGCAGCGGCGAAGATGACGTCGGCGTTGGCGATGATGTCCGCCTTCTGCTCAGGCGTTTCGCCGGCAACGGCTTCGAGATCGACGCCGAAGCGTTCCTTCGAGACCTTGGCGCTCTTGATGACACGCTCAACGCCGCGATGGGCGACGAGCTGAACGTCGGCGCCTTCGAGTGCCGCGATGATCGAGGATGCAAAGCCGACGACGCCGGTGGCGCCGAATACGGCGACTTTCACGCCCTTCCAGTCCCGGTTGAATTTGTCCTTCAGGACTTTTTCAACGCAGGCGACCATTGCGGCGGCCGTGGTGAACGAACCGGCGGGATCGGCGAAGACCGAGCA
>DATLJG010000007.1:0-7955 GCA_035538995.1 Hyphomicrobium sp.
GCAGCGATGGCGATATTCGCGCCGTCACGCGCCGCCCGCTTGGCGATCGCCAATCCAATCCCGCGACTGGCGCCCGTGACAAACAGGGTCTTGCCCTTGAGCGACGCCATTGGCTGTTCTCTCTTTTTCTAATCGCCAGCGAAGTATGCTAGCGCGCTCCCGCACCGAACGTAAGAGCGCGTGGCCGAGGTCAGCGAAAATTGGCGGGGCGCTTTTCGAAAAAGGCACTAAACGCCTCGATCGCTTCCGGCGAACCCAACCGCTCGCGGAACGCGACGACCTCCTTGTCAATATGCTTCAGGATCTCCACCGGGTCGCCCCGCATCAGCCGCCGGGCGACCGCCAACGCTTCCTGAGGTTTAGCTGCCAACCGGCGTGCCGCAGCAAACGCCGTCTCCTCCAAATGCGCTCGCGGCACGATTTTGTTGACGAACCCCGACTGCATTGCCTGTTCGGCCGTGAAGGTTTCACCCAGAACCAGCATTTCGAAAGCCCGCGCATATCCCATCCGTCGCGGCATGAGCAGGCTCGACGCTGCCTCGGGAACCAAACCGAGATCGAGAAACGGCGTCGCGAACGTAGCGTCAGGCGTTGCGTAGACGAGATCGCAATGAAACAGCAACGTCGTGCCAACTCCGATCGCCTTGCCGTCGACCGCCGCGATCAGCGGTTTTCGAACCATCGGCAACAAATGAATGAACCGCAGTACATCCGTGCTGAGATCGCCAGTTCCCCGCGCCGTCGCGAGAAAATCGCCAAGGTCGTTACCTGCCGTGAACACGCCTTCCGAACCGACAAGCACATGCGCGGCAATCGCTGGATCGGCGTCGCCCGCTTCAATTGCGTCGCATAACGTCTTGTACATCGCGCCGGTCAGCGCGTTCTTCTTCGCGGCCCGCGTCAACCGTAGAATCTGCACGCTCTTCGCGCCGGTAATTTCGACGTCGGCGCTCATGCGAACACCGCACCGTGTGCATCGACGAGCACGGAATCGGCTCCGTTCTGCACGGACTCGGCGAGTCCCGCCGCCTCCGTCAGCAAGTTTTCAGCAAAGAAACGTGCAATCGCAACCCGCGCCGGCGATGCATCCTCGGAAAGCGCGCCCTTGGCCAGATATGCGCCCCCTGCTGTCAGGCTCATCAATCGCAGGAACGGCGTCGCCGACGCGAGCGCCGACTCTGGTGAGCTTTGCAGCATCAGCGCCATCCACAGCGTCGCCGATTGAAGCCCTGACAAGGCTTGCGTCAAGCGCAGCGCCATGACGCCGAATTCCGGCCGGTTCGAAGCCCGCACGTCAGCGACAATATCCGCCAGCTCGGACAGATACGACGTCACGACCGCACCACCCGCCAGCGGCAGCTTGCGGGTGACGAGATCGATGGCCTGAATTCCGTTGGTGCCTTCGTAGATCGGCAGAATGCGTGCATCCCGGAGGTACTGCGCTGAGCCCGTCTCCTCGACGAAGCCCATGCCGCCGTGCACCTGGATGCCGAGCGACGCCACCTCGTTCGCGATATCGGTCGAGAATGCCTTGGCGAGCGGCGTCAGCAGCGCCGCTTTGTCGAGCGCTGACGCCCTCTCGGCGCTGTCGTCGGAGCGTTGTGCGATATCGAGTTCGCGTGCTGTCGCGTAACAGATCATCCGCGCCGCCTGAGTCATCGCCTTCATCGTCAGCAGCATGCGCCGAACGTCGGCGTGCTCGATGATCGGGCTCATGACCTTCGAGCCGTCGGCTGCTGGACTCCGGCCTTGGCGGCGCTCCTTCGCATACGCAACGGCGAACTGCGTCGCGCGCTCGGCAACGCCGACACCCTGCAGGCCGACGCCGAGCCGCGCCGCGTTCATCATGACGAACATTGTCGCCAGTCCGCGATTTTCGGCTCCGACCAAATAGCCGGTCGCGCCGCCCTTTTCTCCGAACTGCATGACACACGTCGGGCTCGCCATGATCCCGAGCTTGTGCTCGACGCCCGCGCAGACAACGTCGTTGCGCTCGCCGAGCGTGCCGTCATCCTCGACGAGAAACTTCGGCACCAGAAAAAGAGAGATGCCCCGCGTGCCGGGAGGCGCATCCGGCAAACGCGCCAGCACGAGATGGATGATATTCTCCGCCATGTCGTGCTCGCCATAGGTAATGAAGATCTTCGTCCCGGTGATGCGATACGTCCCATCCGGTTGCGGCTCGGCGCGCGTCGATAGCGCTCCGAGATCGGAGCCTGCCTGCGGCTCGGTGAGATTCATCGTGCCGGTCCAGGCGCCGGCGACCATCTTCGGCAAAAACTTGGATTTCAGCGCATCGCTTCCTCCGGCCTCGACCGCGTGGATCGCACCCTGCGTCAACAACGGGCAAAGCCCGAAGGAAACATTCGAGGCGTTCCAGATCTCGCCGGCCGCGGCCGCCACGATTTCCGGTAAATTCTGGCCACCGAAAGCCTCCGCACACGGCAAGGAACTCCACCCGCCTTCGGCGAATTGCTTGTAGGCATCGCGAAAGCCCGGAGGCGTTGTCACACGCCCATCAGAAAGTTTTGATCCCGTCTTGTCGCCTGATGCGTTCAAAGGCGCCAGCACCTCGGAACCGAACTTACCGGCTTCCTCAATGACCGCGGTAATGGTTTCGACATCGAGCCCCGGATAGAGTCCGCGCGCGATGAGATCCTCAAAACCCGCCGCCGTCTTGAGAGCGAAGAGGATGTCGTCTACTGGAGCCTGATAAGTCATGAATGGTGTCTCGGTATCGCTGCGCGTTGCTTGGAACACTATGCCGAAGATAAGTCGTAGCAAACCGGGTGATTGACGAATGCAGGGCAGGATCGTGCCTGCGAATGCGGAATGGGTTGCTGAAGCAGGTCAAATGATCCGCTCCGGCGCGCTCGTCGCATTTCCGACGGAAACCGTCTACGGGCTTGGTGCGGATGCGACCAACGGCGAAGCCGTGGCCCGCATATTCGCGGCCAAGGGCCGTCCGACGTTCAATCCGCTGATCGTCCACGTGCCTGGGCTCGAACAGGCCGTCCTCATCGGCAGCTTCTCCAGCGCTGCACGCCGCTTGAGCGAAGCGTTCTGGCCTGGCCCGCTGACACTCGTCGTCCCGCGTCTCGAAACGACCGAGGTCAGCGATCTCGTGTCGGCGGGCATGCCGACGGTCGCCCTTCGGTCGCCGGATCATCCGACCGCCCGCCAATTACTCAAGGAAGCCCGCCGGCCGATCGCCGCGCCTTCCGCCAATCGCTCAGGCCACGTCAGCGCCACACGCGCCGACCATGTCGCGTCCGACTTGGGCGATAGGGCCGCGCTTATTCTCGATGCCGGCCCGACCGCGCACGGCCTCGAGTCGACCGTCCTCAGTCTTGTTGAAGGCACACCGGTCCTGCTGCGGCCGGGCGCAATTTCGGTGGATGTCATCGAAGACGTCATCGGCGAACGGATCGTCCGCGCCAACGAGACAGGAACGCATCTGACGTCGCCAGGGCAACTCCGCAGCCACTACGCGCCGCACAGTCGGTTGCGGCTCGATGCACTGGATTGGTCGGCGGACGAAGCAGTCCTTGCTTTCGGCGACGTTCCGCAACGTCCATGCCGCGCCAGCATCAATCTCAGTCCGTCCGGCGATCTGATCGAAGCGGCCGCCAACCTGTTTGCCGCGCTCCGCAGTCTCGATGCCAGCGGAGCTACGACGATCGCCGTCACGCCGGTTCCCAAAGAGGGTCTTGGCGACGCCATCAACGATCGTTTGGAAAGAGCGGCGGCTCCGCGAACGTAAATCCTGCCGATGGATCAGCGAGCGCCGATCGTCACAATCCGATTGAGCACCGGTCCAAGTATCGGACTGTCCTCGGCAAGCGCCCTGACGGTCGACCCGACAGACCGGCTTAAACCCGAAACCGACGGAACGAACGCCCACACCGCAGCATAGAGCAGCGCCGTCGCGATACCATTGACGATCAAGTACCGCCGCAACATTTCCGCCCCGCCACATTCATTAAGCCTTTCTTAATGAAGCACGGACAGAGCGGCGGGCTCAAGCTGTTTCGAGAGACACAGATCGTAATGGTGAACGGCGGAGCGCAATGCCACGTGGAGAAAGCCAATCAGCCGGCCGCCATCGCCGGGCGTGCCTTCTTCCCCCAAAGCGCCGCGATGTGCGGCCGCAAACGCAAGGCGGGTTTTTCGATTCCTATCCAGGAGAGAAACGCCAGCGGCAGCACGATGACAAACGCGATTACAGCCAGTACCGCAGGCGCCATCGAAGGCATGAACCAAAGAAGCGTCTGCTGGATCGGGCCTGCCAGGATATAAATGCCGAACGACGTATCAAATTTGTTGCAGAGCCCGCGCAGCGGACCCCAGGTCTTCGTCGCGGCCCACAACGCGGCATAGCTGAGGAACAACATGGCCCCGACCTCGGCAAACGGCGTGCGAACCGATGTGACGAAGATGAGGAACAACGGCGCCAACAAAAGGCCGTTGATCACCACATGGCGGCGCAGCAGATAGGCCAGCACCCCACCAAAGAAAAAGACGATGAAATAGCGCAAATTCTCGGCAAACCCATAGTCGTCGGGGTTGCTGGGAAGCGACAGCGAGATCGTCGCAACGACGGCCACGAGCCCGACCGCTGCGAGCCAGCGCCATTTCTGATGGAACAGACCGGCGATGCCGATAAGCCCCAGCCCGACGTAGCAGGCGACTTCATACTTCAGCGTCCACAGCGATGAGTTGACGTAGCCCGCATAAGCGTTCGTTTCGAAAACGCCGGGCAGCGGCGCAGACCCCGTCGAAAGCGACAGCGTCTTGACGACATAAGCGTAGAGTTCAGGGCTGGAGTAATACTGAGCAGGCGGCAGGCTCGCGACGATCGGCCCGAGAACGAGCGCTGTAGCCAAGACGCAAACGATCAGCGCCGGAAAAATTCTGAGAACCCGCGCGACTGTAAAGTCGATGATGCTGCGGCTCCGGTCGAAGCTCTGCGCCACCATCACGCCGCTGAGAATGAAGAACACCTGTACGGCGCATTCGCCGAGCGAACGCCCAAGCCAGGGTTGGAGCGGCTCGGCTTCCGACGTCCCGGCCGCGTAGAGATAGCTGTGCGAGATCAGCACCAGCGTCGCCATGACGAAGCGCAACACGCCGAAACTGTTGGTTTCCGGCGTCAGAATATCGGCAAGCCGGGGCGATGCCGCAAAGGATGCACGAAGAGTCATGGGGCCCGAGTGTGCTGGATTGAAACTTTTGATTTCGACAGCAGCACTCTTTATGCCAAACGCATTAACGATCCCGGCTGAAAACCGTTACCCGCGCCTTATCAAGTCGGCCGAATTGGGACGATCAGATCGACGCTTCTTGATCGGCCTCCTGCGGCTTGCTCCGCGATGGCCAGCTTGCCGCCATCCAATCGTCGGTGCCGAACAGCCAATACCAGAACCCTTGCCGCCGCCGGTATCGTTCGACGATGAACCGGTTCATCGTATCCATATGCTCGTTGACCGCTTTGAGCGTCTCGGCCGGCACCGCCGTATCGCGATCGAACTCTCCGATGCGATTGAGGATATTCGCGGTATCCGTCGCGGCATCCGTACGCCACTGATCCATCGAGCCCGCCAGCGTGTGCTGGTTCTGATTGAGCTTCATCAGGGCGTCGTGAAGCTCGGAGAGATCGTGCGCGTAGGCCTGATACTTCGCGGCCGCCGTTTCGATTTCGCCGGTCAAAGCGCGCTCCACGCCTCCGAGCCGGTCGCCGATATCGGCCGTCGCCTGCGTCACCCAGCGGTGCTGCTCGTCAAGCCGGTCGACAAGACCGTTGATACGTTCGAACCCCGCAACCAGCGTTTCGATCCGGCCGCCGTCCGTGGTGCTGGAGAGCGCCCGCTGCACATCGCCATGCAGCTTGTCGAAGCGCTCGCCAAGCTCGCCTCCGTTGCGATGCGGTTCGCCGAGCAATGCTTCTTCGATGATGTCGAGCCTGTTGGAGATCGGCTTCAAATCGACGAGGCTGCGAAGCTCGTCGGCCGTGGCGCTGCCTGCCTGCTGCGTTGGACGCTCGCGCACGGCCGTTTCGAGATCCTGCAGCCGCTGCGATAGCACGCTCCACGATTGCGACATTTCTTGCAGGCGCAGCTCCAGCGCCGCTTCGACATCTTCGAGTTTTGACACCAGCGATTGGTCCGCTGTCGGTCCACGCGACTCCAGCATGACTGTTTCCAACGCTCCGATACGGTCGAGCAGGACACTCTGTTTGTGGTCCTGGTCGCCTTGGTGGGCCTGCGTATCCCGGCTCAAATCGCGAACGAGGCCCGCAATGATGTGACGCTCGTTCGAAAAGTCCTGGCTGAGCGCGCGAAGCATCTGCTCGAGTGCCTCGATGCGTGAATTCTGCAAGGCGTCGGCCGGAGAACCGGAAAAATCGCCGCGATAACCCCGCGTGTCGGGGACGTATCGCATGCTGCTCGACGCCGTATAGCGCGGCTCGGCCCCTGCGCGCGTCAATGGCGGCAGCGGCTCGCTGATTTCGCGCAGCGGCGCGCGCGCGGCATAACGCAAGACCATATCGGATGCGGGCAGCTCCGAACGATGATCGAGGAGAACCTGCAGCAGATCATCGACGTCGGCTGCTGCGTTCCGCCGTATCGCAATGCTCGATGCAAGCCGCAGGAGTTCCGCCAATTCGTCGGACCGGCGCGGAGACATCGCGCCGCTGCCACTCACTGCCGGAATTTCGCCGGCGACGATTGCCGCCGTATCACGGCGCAGCAAAGGCACGCGGATGCCGCGCGATTCCAGGACGGCAATCGCGCCATCGATCCGCGTCATCGCATTGAGCAGGTGCTCGATGCGGACCTCGGCAGCACGGTGCGCCACGGCAATGTCATAGGCATGGTTGCAGCAGGCGAGCACCGTCTCATCGACGAGCATCGGACCCGGCCGGTAGCCGCTGCGTTGTCCATTGGGCGCTACGGATAAATCACCCGATGCAGCCAGATCAGCCGGCGTCCCGCCCCAGGTCTGCGGAGTCCTGAGATCGAGGTCCTCACCCCTGTATGCCATTCATTGCCTCCCTCGCGCCCCGTAGAGCGCTCCCCGTGTCCGCCCCGGCATGCCCGTCGTACATGCGGATATCGGCGACGTCTTGACATACAGAGATTAGCGGCGATCGAGTCCGGCCGCGAGTCGCAATGGTTAAAGGTATTCCAAGGCTTGCGCCGCCCCGGACGGGGTGCGGCGGCTGCCGCTTGTCAAAGCAGCGTCGGGATGGCCGGCAGATGCAGGTCTGGCCCTTCCGCATCCGGATGATTCAGCTTCGGATTGACGGCCGTCACGCTAACGCAACCTTCGGGTAACGGACGCAGCAGATCGCCAATGCCCATCGTGCTTCCCGCGCTGCAATCGAGCCAGCGCTCGTAATCCCGACGATCGAGGATCACAGGCATGCGATCGTGTATCGCCGCGACATCGCCATTTGCCGCCGTCGTCAGCACCGCCATCGTTTCGATCTCGCTGCCATCGGCGCCGAGCCAAGCCTCCCAAAGCCCGGCCATCGCGAAAAGCTCCTGTCCCTTCAGCCTGATGAGATGTGGCTGCTTGGCGCCTCGGCGGCCCGTCCATTCGTAATAGCCGGTCGCCGGAATGAGGCAGCGGCGATGGCGCATCGCACCGCGGAACGACGGCTTTTCAGCTACTGTCTCGCTGCGGGCATTGATGAGGGGCTTAAAGACGCGAGGATCCTTGAGCCAGGAGGGAATGAGCCCCCACTGAACAAGCTGCAATTCACGCTGCCGCCTCGCATCGTGACGCACAATTGCGACGGGCTGGGCCGGCGCTATATTGTACCTCGGCGGAAAATCCTCGCTATCCGGAAGCCCGAATAAATCGCGAACCGCTTCAGAGGGTGACGTCAGAGTATAGCGCGAGCACACGGTTGCGTTTCTTTTCGTTGGACGATCCGCGAAACAAAGAAC
>DATLJG010000008.1:0-2080 GCA_035538995.1 Hyphomicrobium sp.
TGGTGAGCCCGGTTGGGATCGAACCAACGACCCTCTGATTAAAAGTCAGATGCTCTACCGCTGAGCTACGGGCCCCCGAAGGCGTCCGGTTACCTGCCTTTTTGTCCGAGCGCAAGCCTTGGACGTGCCGCACGTCCGCAAGATCGTCTCGCAAGCGGCCAGCGGGACAGATTTACACACGTCATTGGCTTCCGAATGCGTCCTTTGACGGTCATCGCGGCCAAATGCTGCGGCGGCGTGGGACTATTGAAGCTATATGTTCGGGACGACTCATTGATTTGTTGCAGGTCCTCTGGTGCGGCATCATCCGGCGCGGCGCCAGACCGAGGCTTTTCCCGTATTCCATTCCCTTCAGCCCGCGACTGCGTACCATGCCCGACCGCCTCAAGGCCATTCTGCTGATGTGCGCGGCGGTCACGCTGTTCGCGTGCCTCGACACGACCGCGAAATATCTCGGCCGGCTCGGCGTGCCGGTGTCGGAAATCGTGTGGGTGCGTTTTATCGGCCAGATCGTCTGGACGGTGGTTCTGCTCGGCCCATCCGCAATGCCGAAACTTCTGAAGACGCAAAATCTAACGCTCCAGATGTCGCGATCGGCCTTCATGGCGGCGACCACGCTGCTGAACTTTCTGGCTGTGCGATACCTTCGCCTCGATCAGACTCTGTCAATTACATTTTTGGTGCCGCTCGTTGCCGCCGCCCTCGCCGTCCCTCTTCTCGGCGAACATGTCGGCTGGCGGCGGGCCACGGCCATTGCCGTCGGCTTCGCCGGAATTCTCGTCGTCGTGCGTCCCGGCTATACCGAGATGCATCCGGCGTACATTTTCGCGTTCGGCTCGATGTTTACCTATGCGCTGTTGATGATCGTGACGCGCAAGCTGTCGTCGTTCGATCCGGCGATGGTGACGCTGCTCTACGGCACCTTCGTCGGCGCCGTCGCGGCCGCGCCATTCGCGATCGCGGACTGGACGTGGGCGCCGAGCGCACTTGCCTGGGTGCTGCTCCTGTCGCTGGGCGCGCTCGGCGGCGGCGGTCATTATCTGATGATCCAGGCTTACCGTTTCGCGCCGGTGTCAGCCGTGACGCCGTTCCTTTATTTCGAACTCATCAGCATGATTGCGCTGAGCTACCTCGTGTTCGGCGACAAGCCGGACTTCTGGAGCTTTATCGGTTCGCTGATTATCGTGGCGTCGGGTCTCTATCTCATACACCGCGAGCGCATCGCACACCGGGAAGACCTTATGGCGCTGGAGCAGGCGGAGCGCTGATGCGCGCCTTCGTCTCGGCGGCCCAGTCATCGAACCGGCCATTGGCAATGGCG
Organism: Hyphomicrobium sp.; assembly: GCA_035538995.1. Taxonomy (GTDB): domain Bacteria; phylum Pseudomonadota; class Alphaproteobacteria; order Rhizobiales; family Hyphomicrobiaceae; genus Hyphomicrobium_B. The sequence continues at coordinate 1,322 of DATLJG010000008.1, forward strand.
TCGCGCATGGCCGCCATCAAGTCCTGATAGAAAACAGTGTTGACCCACGACAGGATCATCCCACCGAGGTATTCGCCCGATTTGATCAGGTGATGAACGTACGCCTTCGAATAGTCGCGGGCGGCCGGGCACGAGCTTAGCGCATCAAGCGGCGCCGTATCCTCGGCGTGCTTGGCGTTGCGCATATTCAGCGGACCGTTCCATGTGAATGCGTAGCCGTGGCGGCCATTGCGCGTCGGCATCACGCAGTCGAACATATCGACGCCGAGACGAACGGATTCGATCAAGTCGAGCGGCGTGCCGACGCCCATCAGGTAACGCGGCTTATCCGACGGAAGATGCGGCAACGTCTCCGAGAGCGTGGCGATCATCGCGTCGTGTCCCTCACCGACCGCAAGACCGCCGACCGCATATCCCGGAAAGTCTATCGCGACGAGGGCCTCAGCCGAGCGGCGGCGCAATTCGGCGTCGGTTCCGCCTTGCACGATCCCGAAGAGCGCCTGCCCCGGCCGTGCGCCTCCGGTTGCGAGTTGTGCTTCAAAGGCGCGCTTCGAGCGTTCGGCCCAGCGCAGCGACAGTTCCATCGCACGCTGGATTTCGCGGCGCTCGGCGGGCAACTCGATGCACTCGTCGAACTGCATCTGGATATCGGCGCCGAGCAGGCACTGGATTTCGATGGAGCGTTCGGGCGACAGCATATGGCTCGAGCCGTCGATGTGAGACTGGAAGGCCGCGCCTTCCTCGGTGATCTTGCGGATC
>DATLJG010000009.1:0-3313 GCA_035538995.1 Hyphomicrobium sp.
TCCTGCTCGGGTGTCTCTTCCGCGACTTCCTGGGTTTTCGGCGCCAGGATTTCGGCCGTCGTTCCCGGATGGGCGGTTGTTTCGGAAGCCGGCAGAAGGGTGCCCGCGCGCTCGTGATCCGTGTCGGTATCCTTACGCTCGCGATCGGTGCGCTTCGCGGCTTTCTTCACCTCGGCATCGAGATCGATCTGCGAGCAAAGCCCGAGCGTCACCGGATCCTGGGGCGTCAGCTGCGCCGAGTTCCAGTGCGTGCGATCGCGAATCTGCGCGATGGTCGGCTTGGTCGTGCCGACAAGGCGCATGATCTGGCTATCCTTGAGCTCAGGGTGATTGCGCAGCAGCCAGAGCACGGCGTTTGGGCGATCGTGACGGCGCGAGACGGGCGTGTAGCGCGGGCCCTTGCGCGTCTGCGGCATCGGCGGCAACTGCACCTTGCTCTCGGCGAGATGCAACTCGTGCGATGAATCTTTTTCACCGCGAGCGATCTCGTCGCGCGTCAGCTGACCGTTTGTGACGGGGTCCATGCCCTTGATGCCCTGGGCCACCTCGCCATCGGCGATGCCTTTGACTTCGAGAGGATGCAAGCCGCAGAATTCCGCGATCTGGTCGAATGACAACGCCGTATTCTCCACCAGCCAGACGGCGGTGGCTTTCGGCATCAGGGGGCGGCGGTCGCTCATGGGTGTCCTCTTTCGGTCTTTCGCGGAGGGGTCGCAAAAGCCACTGCAAGGGTAAAATTAAGGGAATGGCGCCTTATAACGCGACCGGCCAGGGGGACGCAAGGCTTCACGCGAAGGCGCTGCTGCAAGAAGGCCGCAGCCGGAATTGTGGCGCTGCGGTTGCGGGCGGTGTTTATGACGGGTTAGTCTCTGAAAGCACAGGCCCGGAGCGTCTCGCGCCTGCAAGGTAAATGAGGTTTATTGGATGCTCGCGACAGCCGGTCGGACCAAATACTTCGAGGACTTGGAGGTCGGCCAGGAAGCCTCGATGTCGCGTGTCGTCAGCGAGGCGGATATCGTCGCCTACGCGGCTCTCTCGGGCGACTACAACCCGGTGCATCTCGACGCGGACTATGCCGGCAAGACGATATTCAAGGAGCGCATCGCCCACGGAATTCTGTCGGCGGGCTATATCTCGGCCATTTTCGGCATGAAGCTGCCGGGACCGGGCGCGATCTACATTTCGCAATCCTTGTTCTTCAAGGGACCGGTCAAGATCGACGATCGGGTCGAATCGCTCGTCAGGCTCATCGAGCTTATTCCGGATAAGAAGCGGGCTCGCTTCGAATGTGTTTGCACCGTCGCCGGCAAGCCGGTGTTGACGGGAGAAGCCATCCTGATGGTTCCGGCGCGTCCCAAATAAGGGCAGAGTGGGCGCACGCATCTTCAAGCCGTCTTGGAGACTTAGGAACGCGCCGAGCATGCACGTCATCCACGGTCATAGGAACGTTTCGCCCGAACATCGCCGGTCGTCGGTTGCGATCGGCAACTTCGATGGCGTTCACCGCGGACACCGGGCGCTGATCGCCGAAGCGCGGACACAGGCACGCGCCAGGCGTGTCCCGTCGGCCGCGATGGTGTTCGAACCGCATCCGCGCGAATTTTTCCAGCAGGGCGAGCCGCAGTTCCGCCTAACGTCCCTGCAGCGCAAGCTGGTTTTGTTCGAAGCGCTCGGCCTCGATCTCGCATTCGTCGAGCCATTCAACGCCGAGCTGGCATCGCTTTCGGCCGAGGATTTCATCGAGCGCGTTCTCGTCGCCGGTCTTGGAGTCACGCACGTCGTCATCGGTTATGACTTTTATTTCGGCCACAAACGCGGCGGCAATCCGGAACTGATGGTTCGCGCGGGCGAGGACCTTGGCTTCGGCGTCACCGTCATGCCGCCGCTGGCAGAAGATGGTGAGGTGTATTCATCCTCCGGCGCACGCCTGCATCTGGCGCAGGGTGATGTGAAAGGGGTGACTCATATGCTCGGCGAACCCTGGCGTGTCTCGGGCCGCATCATTGGCGGCGCCCGTCGAGGCACCGGCATGGGCTTTCCGACGGCCAACGTGCCGCTGCCAAAGGGCACCACGCTTGGACACGGAATTTATGCCGTTCGTGCGCACATTGACGGCTTGGTGAGGGACGGAGCGGCCTATCTCGGCACCCGCCCGACATTCGACGACGGTATGCCCGTGCTCGAAGTCTACCTGTTCGATTTCGATGGCGATCTTTACGGCCGCGAAATGGAGGTGGAGTTCATCGATTTCATTCGCGGCGACCGCAAGTTCCACTCGGTCGAGGAACTGGTCACGCAGATGGACCAGGACATCGCCCAGGTGAAGGCCATTCTGGCGCATACTTAACCGCCGTCATCCCCGGCCGATCACTGCACGACTACGGCATTGCCGGCTGGCTCGACGAGGGAGAGTCGGCAATGCCAAGCAAATGAGCCGCAGGATGACTTGGCGGGCGCGCCTTGCTAGAACGCCCGCTGATTTGACGAGAAAGATTCACCTGATGCCGAAAGACGCAAAGCCCGGCAATGCGAGCGCCGCAGCCGCACCGGTGGCCGTTTCCGATGGCCGCGACTGGAGCAAGACGCTGTTCCTGCCGCAGACCGATTTTCCAATGCGCGCCGGATTGCCCGAGCTTGAGCCGAAGCTCCTGAAGCGCTGGGACGAGATCGGCCTTTACGAAAAGCTGCGCACGGAGTCCAAGGGCCGCGTGAAATTCACGCTGCATGATGGGCCGCCCTACGCCAACGGCAACATCCACATCGGGCACGCCCTGAACAAGATCCTCAAGGATCTCGTCGTCAAATCTCAGCAGATGCTCGGCCACGATTCCAATTACGTCCCCGGCTGGGATTGCCACGGCCTACCGATCGAATGGAAGATCGAGGAGCAATATCGCGCCAAGGGCAAGGAGAAGCCGAATTTTCTCGATCCCGTCGCGATCAATGCCTTCCGCGACGAATGCCGGAAGTTTGCAGCTCACTGGGTCGATGTTCAGCGCGAGGAATTTAAGCGTCTCGGCGTCGTCGGCGATTGGGCGCAACCCTATTTGACGATGTCCTACAATGCCGAAGCGATCATCGCGCGCGAGCTGATGAAGTTCGCGGCAACCGGGCAGCTCTATCGCGGCTCGAAACCGGTCATGTGGTCCGTCGTTGAAAAAACGGCGCTCGCCGAAGCCGAGGTCGAATATCAGGACCACCAGTCCGACATGATCTGGGTGAAGTTCCCGGTAAAGCCGCTACTGGTGAACGAGGAACCGGCCAAGAAGGATATTCCGCCGGAACTGCATCCCGAATTGACGCCTGAAAATTT
>DATLJG010000010.1:0-8160 GCA_035538995.1 Hyphomicrobium sp.
GGCGGCGCCGTCTGCCCATCCGAGACAACCGAATAGACGCTTGCGGTGCTGGCGTAGATCAATCGTGCGTTCAGCGGCTTGCGGCGGGCGAAATGCAAAAGGTCGAGGCAGTTATTTGCCAGCGCCCCGTCCGGATCGCGCACCGACATCGGAACGCTCGAATGCCCGGCGAACCAGAGAATGACGCTGAAATCCGCGAGATCGGCGATCGTGAGTTCCTGATATCGGCAGCGCATGGCGTTCTCGACGCCGGCCAGGCGTTCGACGCTCTGGTCACAGACGGCGACATCGAGCCCAGCTCGAATCAGCAACGGCCGCAAGTACGCGCCGACATAGCCGTGTCCGATCAAAAGAATTTTCATCGCCGGTTCCGGGCAAATTATACGATCGCTGCACTGTTTCAGCTTCAGCTTGCATGTGGCTTGAGCGTCGGACACGCGAGCGGGACTCCCCCGGAATCCGTCAATCAGGCTTGCGATTGAGCGGCTTAGGGCCGAAAGCATCACCTTGACAGCAAGCCGAAAGGCACGCACGTCAGGCGTTCCTGCCCTCAAGCCCGCTCTTTAACGGGGACTGCACATGACCGCTGCGAAAATCAAACTGCACCACGGGGATCTTCCCGATGGCCTGACCTTCCCGAACGGGGTGGCAATCGACACCGAAACGCTGGGACTGAAACCGCATCGCGATCGCTTGTGCCTCGTCCAGCTTTCGAGCGGCGACGGCACCGCGCATCTCGTCAAATTCGATGGCGAAACCTATGATGCGCCGCGCCTCAAGGCGCTCCTCACCGATCCCAAGATCCTGAAGATCTTCCATTTCGCGCGCTTCGACATTGCCGTGCTCGGACTTTACCTCGGCGTCGAGACGTCTCCGATCTACTGCACCAAGATCGCATCCAAGCTGGCGCGGACCTATACCGACCGCCACGGTCTCAAAGATCTGGCGAGCGAACTTCTCGCCGTCGAGCTTTCCAAGCAGCAGCAGAGCAGCGATTGGGGCTCAGCCGAGTTGTCGGATAGCCAGAAGGCCTATGCCGCCAATGATGTTCTGCATTTGCACGCAATTAAGGCAAAGCTCGACCCCATGCTGAGCCGGGTTGGACGCCGGGAACTGGCCCAAGCGGCCTTCGAATTCCTGCCAACGCGCGCCCGACTGGACCTCGTCGGCTTTGAAGATGATGACATTTTTGCCCACTAGCACCATATCCGGCTAGGCAGCACGATCCCTGTGGGCGAATCCGGCGATCGGAAGGACATATGTCCCAAAGTCTCCCCATTTGCCGCCGACATTGACGGGATACCTTGGGGGCAAAATTTCATGGGCCGCGATGGCTGCCACTTCTGACAGCGCCGTAACCAGCGGCCGCGGGCGTTCGTCCACGCGCGACATCGTGTTCGATTCCGATCGGACGGCGAGCCGCCACATCGCCCATCGTCATTCCAAGCGCGTTCGGTTGCTGAAGGTCACCCTTCCGTTTCTCGCGTTGGCGACGTTCGGCGTGTTCGTATTGACCGTCCTCGAGGGCTCCGGTGTCGGCCCGCGCATTCCCGATCTCGAAATTCCACAGATCGTCGCGGAAAATTTGAAGATGAAGAATCCCCACTACGAGGGATTTCAGCCGGACGGCGGCCGCTACTGGGTCCGGGCCGAAACGGCGCAGCAGGATTTCAAAACATTCGGAGTCGTTCACCTCGACAAGATCACCGGCGATCTGATCGACCCCAAGAAGCAGAAGACGCACCTCGTCGCGGCGCGCGGTCTGTTCGATAACAAGGCGAACACCTTGGAGCTTTACGATTCCATTCAGGTGACCGGTGACGGCGGCCTGAACGCGACGCTCACCCACGCCAAGATCAAGACGAAGGAAGGCATCATCACGTCCGACCAGCCTTCGACCATTCTGATGGACGCCGGGCGGATCACGTCAAACCAACTGGTCATCCATCAGAAGACCAAGCAATACGCCTTCATCGACAACGTGAAAACGCACATGAAGCCGAAAGAACCCGCGCCCGCGGCGCAGGATCCGGCGAATGCAAACGCGCTGCCCTTCGGCAAACCCGGTCAGCCCGTCGATGTCGCGTCGAGCCGCCTGGACGTCGACGACAACAAGAAAACCGCGCTGTTCACCGGCAACGTCGTCGCGACGCAAGCTGGATCGACGCTGCAGGCCCCCGAAATGTCGGTCACCTACGAGGGCGCGATTTCACCGGAAAACGGCGCGAATCCCAAGCAGCCGCAAAAACCGGACGAGCAGGGCACCAAGCTGAAGCAGATCGTCGCGAAGGATTCGGTAACACTGACGCAGCCGTCCGGCGAAACCGCAACGAGCCGCACGGCGACGTTCGACTCTGCGGCTCAACTCGCGGTTCTCGAAGGCGACGTCGTCCTCATTCAGGGCGCCGATAAGAAAGCCGTCGGCGACCGCGCTGAATATCATCAGGCTGACCAGACGATGATCCTGACGGGGCCGGTCGTCGTCACGCAGGGCCAGAACGTCCTCAAAGGCCGCCGTCTCGTCTACAATCGCGCCACCGCCAAGATGCAGCTCACCGGCTCGACGGAGAGTTCGACCGGACGCATCAGCGCGCATTTCGTGAAGCCAAAACAGGTCGCGAAGAAAAGCGATTCCGATGATGCCGAGTCCGCGAACGGCATACCATTCGGACAAGCCTTCAAGACCGATCCCAACGCCCCTTACGACGTGACGTCCGACCGTCTCGACGTCGACGACAGCGTCAAGATTGCAACGTTCTCGGGAGACGTCGTGACCGTACAGGGCGACTTTACAATTCGCTCCGCCGAAATGACCGCGCACTATACAGGCCGCGCCGGTCTCGATGGGTCCGATGACGACGCCAAGAACGCTGGCGCCACGTTGACCCGCATCCGCGCCAAAAAAGACGTTTCCATTATTTCGAAGGATGGTCAGAAAGCCACCGGCGATTGGGCCGAGATCAACGTCAAAACCAATCTGGCGACGCTCGGCGGCGCCGTGGTTCTGACGCAGGGAAAAAACGTCGTCAAAGGCACGAAACTGCTGATCGACCTGAATACCGGCGAAGCGACGATCAAGACCGAGCCGACCGCGTCGAGTTCCACCTCGATGATTTCGGCAGGCGACATCAGCAGCGACGGGAAAACCTTCAAAGCCGACCGGCCAAGCGCCGTTTTCTATCCCGGTCAGTTCCAAAAGAAGGCCAAGAAGGCGGCGGAGGGCGTGGCGAGCGAGATCGATGGCTGGCAGGTCCGTTCGTCGCCTTGACCTTAAAAGTGACTTAAGACCAATTCAAATGCCCGTGACGTTCGTTGCGTGGAAAGGCGATAGGTGTTCAAAGCTCTTCCAATCCGCCTGAGATCAAGAGCCGCCTCCCAGGGCGCGGTGAACGGTCATGCGCACATGAACGGTCACGCCCCCGAAGCTGCGCCATCTGAGCAAGACCCGCACGCCATCGGCGCGGAAGGCTGGCTGACGGCCTACGATATCAAGAAATCCTATCGCAAACGCATGGTCGTGAAGGGCGTCAGCTTGGCCGTCGGTCGCGGTGAATCGGTCGGTCTCCTCGGCCCCAACGGCGCCGGCAAGACCACGGTCTTCTACATGATCACCGGCCTGGTCGCCGCCGACGCCGGACGCATCACCATCGACGGCGAAAACGTCACCCGGCTGCCGATGTATCAGCGGGCCCGGCTGGGGGTTGGCTATCTTCCCCAGGAAGCGTCGATCTTCCGGGGCCTGACGGTCGAGCAGAATATCATGGCGGTCCTCGAACTGATCGAGCCGGATCGCAAGGCCCGGCGGGAGCAGCTCGACAGCCTGCTGGAGGAGTTTTCGATCACCCGGCTCAGGAAGTCGCCGGCCCTGGCACTATCAGGCGGCGAACGGCGGCGCTGCGAAATCGCCCGCGCCCTGGCCTCCCGCCCGTCCTTTATGTTGCTGGACGAACCATTTGCCGGTATCGACCCGATTGCGGTCGGAGATATCCAGCAACTCGTGCGCCACCTGACCGAACGCGGCATCGGTGTGCTGATCACGGATCACAACGTCCGGGAAACATTAAGTCTCATCGACCGCGCCTATATCATCTACGATGGTCAAGTTCTGACACAGGGCAAGCCTTCGGAAATCATATCGAATGAAGATGTGCGGCGGGTCTACCTTGGCGACATGTTCGTTAACGCGCGTTGAGTACAGCTGGCCGCAGGAATTGACCTACGGAGCAGCGGATTAGCGGATGGCGCTTTCAGCAAAATTGGAGCTGAAACAAGGCCAGCAGCTGGTGATGACACCTCAGCTGCAGCAGGCCATCCGCCTTCTCCAGCTTTCGAACCTGGAACTGGCCGAGTTCGTCGACGCCGAGCTTGAGCGCAATCCGCTTCTGGAGCGCGAGGAAAACCCCCACGCCAAGGCCGCCGACGACGCCGGTCCACAAGCTCAGCAAGAACAAGCGCCGCCGGACGGCGATGATGACCGTTGGCTCGACCTTCGGCAGCCGGTCCAGGATCATACCGGCGGCCTCGATGCCGACTTTGGCAACGTCTTCCAAGGCCCCGGAACCGGCGAGCCCGCTGGCGGCGGCGCCATCACCGGCATGAGCTGGGCGAACGTCACCCAGCGCATGCACAACGGCGGCGATGAAGGCGGCGACCTCGAAGACTATGTCGCCAATCAAACGTCGCTGCGCGAGCATCTGAGCGAACAAATGCCGCTCATGATCGTCGATCCCGTCGAACGCATCATCGGACAATATCTGATCGATATGATCGACGAAGCCGGCTACATCCAGGCAAATCTCGAACCGCTATCTGAACGTCTCGGCGCACCGCTTGAACTCGTCGAAAGCGTCCTCGGCAAATTGCAGACGCTCGATCCGCCCGGAATTTTCGCACGCTCTCTTGCCGAGTGCCTGGCTCTGCAGCTCAAGGATCAGAACCGCTACGATCCGTTGATGGCGCAATTGCTTGCCAACCTCGATCACCTCGCCAATCGCAATCTCGCGGCCTTGAAAAAGGCGGTCGGCACCGACATGGACGAGCTGGCCGACATGATCCGTGAGATCAAAGGGCTCAATCCGAAGCCGGGCCTCAAGTTCGGATCGGTTCAGATCCAGCCCGTCGTGCCCGACGTCATCGTTCGTGCCGCATCCGACGGCGGCTGGCACGTCGAACTCAACAGCGATACGCTTCCCCGCGTTCTCGTCGATCGCACCTATTACACGCGGATCGCCAAGACGGCCGCGAACGAGCGCGACAAGGGCTATCTCTTCGATTGTCTTCAGAACGCCAACTGGCTCGTTAAAAGCCTCGATCAGCGTGCTCGCACCATCTTGAAGGTCGCAGAGCAGATCGTCCGCCAGCAGGACAGCTTCTTCATGTACGGCGTCCAGTACCTGCGACCGTTGAACCTGAAGGCGATCGCGGACGCCATCTCGATGCACGAATCGACCGTCTCCCGCGTGACGTCGAATAAATACATCGCCACACCGCGCGGCATCTTCGAGCTGAAGTACTTCTTCACCTCCGCCATTGCCTCCGCCGCCGACGGCGAAGCCCACTCTTCCGAGTCGGTTCGCCATCGCATCAAACAAATGATCGAAGCCGAACATGCCGATGCCGTACTTTCGGACGATCAACTTGTCGACAGACTCAAAAACGAAGGCATCGACATCGCCCGCCGAACTGTCGCAAAATACCGCGAAGCCTTGCGCATTCCGTCGTCCGTACAACGCCGTCGAGACAAGAGACTGGTGGAGCGGCTGGGCGGAGCCGCTTGAATTGGATTTAGAATAACTATTTGATTAGATTGATTTTTTTGATTACAATTGCATTCGAAGCGTGATTTGACAGTGGTTTTCCGCCAGCCTAACCCTTAACTTAATATCGAGGTAGTGGAGGCCACGCACACTGACGAACGTGCCAAGGACCACAACGGACATGATGGCGCGAGGTCACGCGCTGGAGTTGGCTCCTCACAGCCTCGGTAAATGAAGAACAGGCACATCCATGACCATCCAAATTACCGGAAAAAATCTCGACGCAGGCGACGCTTTCCAGACGTATGCCAACGACAAGATCCACACTGTGTTGCAGAAGTATCTCGAACGTGTGCCGGACGGCCACGTCCGTCTTGAGCGCGAGCGCGGCATGTTCAAGACGTCGTGCTCGGTGCGCCTGACGAGCGGCCTTCTGCTCGAAGCGCACGGTGAAGGCGGCGACGCCTATTCAAGCGTCGATTCGGCCGCCCATCGCCTTGAAACGCGCGTTCGCCGGTACAAGAGCCGCATCAAGAGCCATTCGTCGGCCGCCGCCGCGGCCCGCCGCAAAGTCGACATGGAAGCCCGCGACTACATCGTTAGTCTAGGGGAAGACGATCATGCCGAGCATCACGACGCGAATCCGCTTATTATCGCTGAAGGCCAGCGCAACATCGGCCATATGACAGTCAGCGAAGCCGTTATGCAGCTCGATCTGTCTGAAGCGTCTTTCATGATCTTCAAGAATGCCGCCCACGGGGGACTGAATGTCGTCTACCGGCGTAATGATGGGCATATCGGATGGATCGACGCGGAGCTTCCCGCACCGCCTAAAACCAACGGAGTGACCGCTTAGGTCCGCGCGTACGAGGGTACCGTAGCTTTTGATTTGCAGTGCTGGCGGCCGTAGGGGGCGCGTCGCCAGCGCGTATGGATAGCGATATGGATCGCGATGGAGCTTGAATGGATATTGAAGACATGCTCGCCCCGGACGGAATTCTCCCGAGGCTGAGGGCCGAGGACAAGAAGCAGGCTTTGCAGGCATTGGCCGCGCAAGCCGAGACCGTCACCGGCGCAAAAGCGCACGAAATTTATGCGGCGCTCCTGCAGCGTGAACGGCTGAGTTCGACCAGTCTCGGCCGGGGCGTTGCAATCCCTCACGTCAAGCTGCCCGGGATCAAGGCGATCACGTGCTGGTTCGCGCGCCTTGAGCAGCCGATCCCGTTCGAAAGTCATGATGGCGAACCGGTCGATCTGCTGTTCTTTCTTCTCGCCCCTGAACATGCGGGCGGCGACCACCTGAAGGCGCTGGCGCGCATCTCGCGTTTGGTTCGCGACCCGGCGACGCTGGAGGGATTGCGCAACGCCAAGGATGCGGGCGAGCTTCAAGTCGTCCTGACGAAGCCCATCGCTTCGCACGCCGCCTAGTCAGGCGACCGATCACCTGCCGATCGCACAAAAAACGCCCCAAACGGGGCGTTTTTCGCATCAATGCAGAACAGCGAGCGCTCCGAGTCCCACGCCGCCGACGATGAGCCGCCACCATCCAAAGAACGACAGCCCGCGCCGCGAAATGAAATCGAGCGCATACCGCACGACGAAGACACCGGCGACGAACGCCGCAACGAAACCCAGCACGATGTTGTGGACGTCTTCCGGCGATAACAGCGCCCAGTTTTTGTAGAGGTCAAAAGCGAACGCACCGACCATCGTCGGCATGGCGAGGAAGAACGAAAACTCGGCGCCCGTGCGCTTGTCCGTACCAAGTAGCATCGCCCCGACGATCGACGAACCCGATCGTGACACACCCGGAATCATCGCCAGACATTGGCAAAACCCGATGCCCAACGCTTTCAGCGGCGGAATATCCATGACGTCGTGATACTGCGGCTTCAGCGGCAGACGATCGACGAATAAGAGAATGATGCCGCCGATCACTAGCGCCGTGCAGATGATGAAGGGCGACTCGAACAGATAGTCCTTGATGATCTTGTGTGCTGCGGCTCCGATGACGGCGGCCGGCAGAAACGCCAAAAGGACCGAAAACACGAACCGGCGCGTTCGTTGATCGCTGAAGAAATTCCGCGCCAGATGCCACAGGCGGCCGAAATAAACGGTCAGCAGCGCCAGGATCGCACCGAGCTGGATAAGAACTTCAAACGTCCGCCCCGGCGACGTCACACCGAGGAGCTTCTCTGTGAGCAAAAGATGCCCTGTTGACGATACGGGCAGATATTCGGTTAGCCCCTCGATCAGTCCGAGAAAAACCGCTTCCCATCCTTGCATCAATTGCCTCCCATCGGCCAACGGCGCGAGAGCGTTAGCAGAATTCGTTTCGGGGACATAGGAGGGCATTTGGCGCGGGGCGCCTTCGAATCGGCCTATGCCGAGGGTATAGTGCCCG
>DATLJG010000011.1:0-4842 GCA_035538995.1 Hyphomicrobium sp.
GCGCCAGGGCCTTCAATCTCATAGCAACCGACGCTCCGCAGGACGCGATCACCTAATTTTTCGAGATAGCATCCGAGGAATTCGTCGGAAAATTTTCGCACCGTCATTTCCGCGAAGGCGCTGGTTTGCCAATGCACGGTGCCGTTGCGGGCCAGGGCCACCGCGGAAATCAGTTCATGCGTTCGTCCGCGCAACATGGTGAGAATTTCGCGGGCTTCGGCGATGGATTCAGCTTTTCCAAAAATTTTGCCCCCCAGCGCCAGCACCTGATCGGCGCCGACGACCAGGGCATCGCGATGCGCTTCCGAAACAAGCCGCGCTTTCTCGGCGGCGAGAACGCTGGCGATGTCGGCGCCTTCGGCTCCTGTCGTCGCATCAAGAATCGCATCGCGAATGGCGGCTTCATCGATGTTTGCCGGAACGACATCAATGACGAGGCCCGCCGATTCAAGGACAGCGCGGCGGGTGGCGCTTGCGGAGGCCAGAATGAGCCGGCTTGCTTCAGGCATGGGAGGGCTCCGATTCCGACTTCAAGCCGGATTTCCGGTCATGCAAAAGTTTCAGGATCATCGTCGCCGATTCTTCGATCGACCGCCGCGTCACGTCAATAATGGGCCAACCATATTGGGCGGCCATTTTGCGCGTGTAAGCAATCTCAGCCGAGATGAGATCACGATCGACGTAGGTTTCGAGATCACGATCGGCCATCAGAGCCGCGCGATTGCGCCGCACGTCGGCGATGCGATCGACGTTGGCAATGAGGCAGACGACAAAGGCCGTGTGCGGTTCGAGCAGCTCTTCGGGCAACGGCACCTGGGGAACGAGCGGTAAATTCGTCGTCTTATAGCCGCGCTGAGCAAGATAAAGGCTCGTCGGCGTTTTCGACGTGCGCGAAATGCCGAGCAGGATGATGTCGGCATCGCTCAAGTTATCCGGCAGACGGCCATCATCGTGAGCCATCGTGAAATTCATCGCGTCGATGCGACGGAAATAATCGGCATCAAGCACATGCTGGCCGGCGACCGTCGGCGTTTGCGGCGCGCCGAGATAACTTTCGAAAACCTGCATGATCGGTTGCAGCACGGCGAGGCATGGGATCTTGAGTTGCTGGCAATGTTTCTCAAGCTCGTCGGCAAGCGTCTTGTTGACGACGGTATAAAGAACAATCCCGGGTTCCTGCGCGATGTCACTCAGGACGCGCTTCAATTGCCGCTGCGTGCGGACGAGCGGATGCACATGCTCGATGGCGCGAATGTTTTGATACTGGACCGTCGCCGCTTTGGCGATTGCGACCAACGTCTCGCCCGTCGCGTCAGAAACGAGGTGCATGTGGAACATGCTGGGCAGTACCATGACCATTCCACCTCTCATAATCTGCGCGCGAGGTTGTTCAAAACCACGACGTTATACACTCAGCGGGGCGATGGCGGCCGGGTTGAGAGAACAACTGTCGCTTCACCCACGGCGATACCCACATCTCACCGAAAGCGAAAGACCTTGTTCGATGATCCGCAGTCCCAAGGGACAATCGATCTGTCCGATGGACATACGGCGCTTGTCAACAAAGACTGCACAGCGACCGTTCCGACGGGGCTTTGACAAGCCTTTGATTAACGGAGGGTTTATGGGTCTATTGCTTTCCACGCCGAAAACGCTCTATCGGTCGTGGTGCACTCTTCGCCGTGTGGGCGGTTTGTGGATGAGGCGAGGAGGGATCGGTAATCCCCGAAAACCCCGCCGCTAAGAGTCATAAAAAAAACTTTCAAGAAATTCTGAATTTCTAAGTGAAGGGAGTGACGTGGTGCGTGATCTGACTGGCGACGTTTCCGAACGACGCTTCCGGTTGCCGTTTGCAGGCAAGGCGATTTCACCACCACCGATTTGGCTGATGCGCCAGGCTGGGCGCTATCTTCCCGAGTACAGGAAAGTTCGTGCGGAGGCGGGGAGTTTTCTGAAGCTCTGCTATACGCCGCAACTTGCTGCCGAGGTGACGCTGCAGCCGATCCGGCGGTTCGGTTTCGATGCAGCGATTTTGTTTTCGGATATTCTCGTCGTTCCGGATGCGCTGGGACAAGCGGTGCGATTCGAGGAAGGTGAAGGTCCGCGCCTCGATCCCATACGCGCGCTTGAAGATCTTGGGCGACTCGCCCTATCGAAGACTGGCACCAAGTTTTCGCTCGTGTGCGAGACGGTCGAGCGGTTGCGACGTGAGTTGCCGCGCGAGACGGCATTGATTGGATTTTGTGGGGCTCCGTGGACGGTTGCAACGTATGTGGTCGAGGGACGTGGATCGTCGGATCAGAGCGCGGCGCGGCATTGGGCGTATCGCGATCCGCAAGGATTTGCAGAGCTTATCGCGCTTTTGACCGAGGCATCGGTTGACTATCTTTCGGGGCAGGTCCGCGCCGGCGCCGACACGTTGCAGATTTTCGATAGTTGGGCGGGAAGTCTCGCGGACGATCAGTTCGAGCGGTGGGTGGTGGCGCCGACGGCGAAGATCGTCAAAGACATTCGCGCCCGGCATCCTGATGTTCCGATTATCGGGTTTCCACGCGGTGCCGCGTCCATGCTGACGCACTACATCGAAGCGACCGGCGTCGACGGCGTCAGTTGCGATACATCGTGTCCGTTCGGCGTGATGCAGGCGACGGCGCGCAGCGGAACAGTGGCACAGGGGAACCTCGATCCGTTGCTTTTGTTGACGGGTGGGGACGCCCTCGATCGGCGCGTCGATGATATTTGTGAGGCCATGCGCGGCTTGCCATTTGTCTTCAATCTCGGACATGGGATCGTGCCCGACACCCCGCCTGACAATGTTGCCCGCGTCGTCGCGCGCGTCCGGTCGAGAGGGGCATGATGACGAAGCTTCGTACAACCGGAGCGCCGGGGCCCGGTGCCCGCGCGGCGATTGCCTTGGTTGTGATCGCGGCGGTCGCGGTTCTGTTGATTTGGGGTCTCGGCGCTGACGCCTATCCGTGGATCAAGGCCTTTCATGTCATCGCCGTGATTTCGTGGATGGCCGGCATGCTCTATTTGCCCCGGCTTTTCGTCTACCATTGCGAAGCGCCTGTCGGTTCGCAGCAGTCGGAAACTTTCAAGGTGATGGAAGGCCGGCTGCTTCACGCCATCACGACGCCGGCGATGGCCATCGCCTGGGTCCTGGGGATCTGGATGGTTTGGCAGAGCGGCTATTGGGCGGCGCCTTGGTTCCATGCCAAACTTGCCTGCGTCCTGGCGCTGTCCGGGCTGCACGGCTATTTTTCGGCTTCCACCCGGGCCTTTGCCGAGGACCGCAATACCAAGACCGCCCGGCACTGGCGCATCGTCAACGAAATCCCGGCCGTGCTTATGGTCGCCATCGTCATCCTGGTGATCGTCAAGCCATTTTGACACCCTTTGCAGGTTCGCGGCGATCTGCTATAGATGCACGTCCTCATAAGGATTTTGGCAGACGGCACGTTCTGACGCGGTGATGAAACCGCCTGAACGTCCGCAGCATTTAATGACAGGGCGCCCGCTCTGTCGCCGTCGGGCCATCTCATTCATCACACCACACCCACCGTAGCCACGTTCCAGTGGCGCTCCGCGGAGTTCTTTTTCAATGAAACAAATGAAGCTCGAGGACCTGAAGCGGAAATCGCCCGCCGAGCTCGTCACGTTTGCCGAAGAAACGGGGGTCGAGAATGCCTCGACCTTACGTAAGCAGGAATTGATGTTCGCGACGCTGAAGCAGTTGGCGACGCAAGAAACCGAAATTACGGCAACCGGCGTTGTCGAGGTTCTCCAGGACGGCTTCGGGTTTTTAAGATCGCCGGAAGCCAACTACCTTCCCGGTCCCGACGATATTTACGTCTCCCCCTCGCAGATCCGCCGATTTGCGCTGCGCACGGGCGACACGGTTGAGGGCCAGATCCGCTCTCCCAAAGACGGCGAACGCTATTTCGCGCTTCTCAAAGTCTCGAACATCAATTTCGAAGATCCCGAGAAGGCCAAGCACAAGAGCCATTTCGACAACCTGACGCCGCTCTATCCGACGCAGTGGCTGAAACTCGAAATCGAAGACCCGACGATCAAGGATTTTTCTTCGCGCGTCATCGACATCGTTTCGCCGCTCGGCAAAGGCCAGCGTGCTCTGATCGTGGCACCGCCGCGCACCGGCAAGACGGTGCTTCTGCAGAACATCGCGCACTCGATCACGGCCAATCACCCCGAGTGCTACCTCATCGTGCTGCTGATCGACGAGCGTCCAGAAGAAGTGACCGACATGCAGCGTTCGGTCAAAGGCGAGGTGATCTCATCGACCTTCGACGAGCCGCCGTCGCGGCACGTACAAGTTTCGGAAATGGTCATCGAGAAGGCTAAGCGTCTCGTTGAGCATAAGAGGGACGTTGTTATTCTGCTTGATTCGATTACGCGCCTCGGACGTGCCTACAACACGGTCGTGCCGTCATCGGGCAAGGTGTTGACGGGCGGCGTCGATTCGAATGCGTTGCAGAGGCCGAAGCGGTTCTTCGGCGCGGCGCGTAACATTGAAGAGGGCGGCTCGCTGACGATTATCGCCACGGCGCTGGTTGATACCGGTTCGCGCATGGACGAAGTCATCTTCGAAGAGTTCAAGGGTACCGGCAACTCGGAAATTATCCTGGACCGCAAGGTTTCCGACAAGCGCGTGTTCCCGGCGATCGACGTGTCACGCTCGGGCACCCGCAAGGAAGACCTGCTCGTTCCGAAGGAT
Source organism: Hyphomicrobium sp. (assembly GCA_035538995.1). Lineage (GTDB taxonomy): Bacteria > Pseudomonadota > Alphaproteobacteria > Rhizobiales > Hyphomicrobiaceae > Hyphomicrobium_B. The sequence goes on from DATLJG010000011.1 coordinate 4,736, forward strand.
CAGCTCAAGAAGGTCTACGTGCTGCGCCGCATTCTGAACCCGATGGGCACGATGGATGCCATCGAATTCCTCATCGACAAGCTCAAATCGACGAAGACCAACGGCGA
>DATLJG010000012.1:0-5093 GCA_035538995.1 Hyphomicrobium sp.
GGTCGCGGCCGGACTGTCGCCGAAGCGCGCGACGCGGCTTACGCGGCTGCCGCCAAGATCGATTGGCCGGGTGGGTTCTACCGCAAGGACATCGGCTGGCGGGCGCTGCAAAGAAACGACGCTTAGCAGGACACAACGGACGGAGCATTCTCGTTGGAGCGGACATTGGAACAGACAAGCCCATGACCGCCAAGCCATCCGCAACCTCAACGATTCACGGGAAACATCTCGTCCGTACCCCAACGATCGGGCTGGCGCTCGGCGGCGGCGGAGCGCGCGGCCTTGCCCATATCGCGATGCTCGAAGCCTTCGATGAGCTGGGCGTCCGGCCGACGATCATCGCGGGCACGTCGATCGGCGCGGTCTATGGCGCGGCTTATGCTTCCGGCATTTCGGGGAAGGAACTCCGCGACCATACACGCTTCGTTCTGGCGCAGCGCTTCTCGCTGCTCCGCGATTTGTTCATTGCCCGGGCGCAGCCATTTCAGCGTCTGCTCGGCATCGTCGGACGCCGAAATGCCCTTCTCGATCCTGAGTCGATGCTCGACGTCATCATGCCCAAAAACGTGAAGGGCAATTTCGCGGATTGCGAAATTCCGCTCAGAGTCGTCGCGTCCGATTTCTATGATCAGGAACCAGTGGTTTTCACCGAGGGGCCACTGCGCAAGGCCGTCGCCGCGAGCATGGCTCTGCCGGTCATTTTCCAACCCGTCGTCATCGACGGACATGCGTTTATCGATGGCGGTTTGACCAATCCCCTGCCGTTCGACCTGCTGATGAACGATGCCGATATCGTCGTTGCGATCGACGTCACCGGAGCACCCGTTGCAAATCCGGACCGCTCGGCGCCGATGGCGTTCGAAGCGCTGTTTTCCAGCGCGTTTCTGTTCGAGCGATCGATCGTCAAAGAGAAGCTCAAATGGGTGCAGCCCGATATTCTGATCAACGCCGGCACGAGCCGTTATCAAGTCCTCGATTTTCTCAAGTTCGAAGAAATTCTAAACGCGTCCTCGTCCGCGAAAGAAACATTGAAAAAGCAGCTCGAACGGGTGCTCTCGGTCGAGACGCTGCCGGAACTGACCGCACCTCACGTCGAGCCGTCGCATTCCAGCGAACCACCGACGCGCAAGCGGCGCGGACTCCTTTCGAGAGCGCGAAAAGTTCGGAAGCAGGAGTGAGGCCGGAGACGATGCCTCAGCCTTCGCGGCGAGCTGCGAAGAAGGTTTTAAGCAGCGCGGCGGATTCGGTTTCCGCGAAGCCCGCGTAGACCTCCGGCACATGATGACAGGTCGGCTGATTGAAGACGCGCGGGCCGTGCTCGATGCCTCCGCCCTTAGGATCGGCCGCTCCATAGTAAAGCCGCCGGATGCGCGCGAACGAGATCGCGGCGGCGCACATCGGACAGGGCTCCAGCGTCACATAGAGATCGCAATCGACGAGGCGTTCGTCGGCCAGCAGCGCGCAGGCGGCTCGGATCGCGAGAATTTCGGCATGAGCGGTCGGATCGCAAAGTTCGCGCGTGCGGTTGCCGGCGGCGGCTAAGACCTCGCCCGATGGCGACACAATGACCGCACCCACCGGCACTTCGCCGCGATTGGCTGCCAGGCGGGCCTCACTGAGCGCAAGCGGCATATGGCTTCGCGGGCCAGTCGATGTCATAAGCTCGCTTCCTTATTCAAATCGAAATCACCGTCATGCCCAAGCCAACCGCTCCTCCCGCTGCCGAGCCCCGAGACGAACCGATGCGTATCGCCAAGGCGATGGCGCGTGCCGGCCTCTGCTCCCGCCGGGAAGCCGAACGCTGGATCGCCGACGGCCGGGTCAGCGTCAACGGCAAGCTGCTCAGAACGCCTGCGGTCGAGGTCGGCGCAAGCGACAAGGTGATCGTCGACGGCAAGCCGCTGCCGACGGCCGGGCCGCCACAGCTCTGGCGCTATCACAAGCCGAAGGGCATCGTCACCACCCATTCCGATCCGCAGGGGCGTCCGACCGTCTTCGAAAAGCTGCCGCCAGAGATGCCACGCGTCATTTCAGTCGGCCGTCTGGATTTCAATACGGAGGGGTTGCTGCTGCTCACCAACGATGGCGCGTTGGCGCGGCATCTGGAGCTCCCGGTCAACGGCTGGGTGCGCCGTTACCGGGTGCGGGCCAAAGGGCGCGTGTCGGCTGCCGATCTGACCTCGCTCAAAGACGGTGTCGAAATCGACGGCGTCCAATACGGGCCGATCGAAGCCTCGGTCGACACCGTGCAGGGCGCCAATTCGTGGCTATCGATCTCGATCCGCGAGGGTAAGAACCGCGAAGTCCGCAACGTGCTCGCCCATCTCGGCCTGACGGTGAACCGGCTGATCCGCGTTTCGTTCGGGCCGTTCCAGCTGCTCGATCTCCAACCCGGCGCGGTCGAGGCTGTCCGCCGCCGCGTACTCGTCGCGCAGCTCGGTCCGAGAGCCGCCGAGTCGCTCGGGCTTTCGGAAAGTCAGGCCGAGCGCAAGGAACGGCATGCTCGCGGCAAAGCGCGCGGACGCGATAACACATGAGGGTCGTCGCAGGGAGATTTCGCGGGCGGGCGCTCGTCACGCCCGACGGCATGAGCATTCGACCGACATCCGACCGCGTACGCGAAAGCGTGTTCAATATCCTCGCGCACGGCGCCGGGGATTTCTCGCTGGCGGGCGAACGTGTCATCGATCTTTTCGCCGGGACCGGGGCGCTCGGCATCGAAGCCGTTTCGCGCGGCGCTGCTTACTGTCTGTTCGTCGAAGACGCTGCCGAAGCGCGCGCGCTTATCCGGCGCAACGTCGAAGCACTGGGCTTGACCGGTGAAACGCGCATCTTCCGCCGCGACGCAACTGACCTCGGCCCTGCCGGCAACATGGAGCCCTATGGCCTGGCATTTCTCGATCCGCCCTACGGCAAGGGATTGGGAGAGACGGCGCTGGCGGGGCTCGCGGACGGCAAGTGGCTGAAGCCCGGCGCCGTCTGCGTTCTGGAGGAACGTGCGGGTGCCGACGTCGCGATCCCGCCCGTCTTCACGCAATTCGATACGCGGACGTGGGGCGATACCGAGGTGCGCTTCCTGCGCTTTGGTTAACGGCCGAGGCGCTATCGAAACCGCAAGTTTCCGCTCCGAGACTGCGCGGCGGCGGGTTATCGCGCGGGTTTCCATCGGCCAGATTGGTTAAGTTTCCCAACCGTAAATACACACATCGCAACGTCCTGTTTGCGATGCGTCAGCAGCGCTCTTGCCAAATTTACGACGTGCTCTGATGATATATCATGGTCTGGGTGCCGGGAGAAATTTGGAACGAAAGGCGCTTCGGCGGGCTTGCGTCCGCCGCCGCGGGCGATGCCGCGTTCCGCGTCTTCTGCACACCGTCGATTTCGGAACGGCGCGCGCCGAATCATCATCAGCTCACTGAGCGCGCGCGCTTTCATTTGCGCAACGCGCATTGGGAACGCCTGACGACCCCCGTCGGCGACATCCAAGCCTACATTTTCGAACCCGACCGACCGATCGCACGCGGTACGGTTCTCGTCGTGCATGGCTGGACCGGCGAATCCTCTTTCATGACGGCGATTGCCGAAGCCATCCGGCGCAGCGGCTTTCGCGTCGCGCTGTTCGACCTGCCTGCGCATGGGCTCAGCAGTGGACGCACGACGAACCTCATGGATTGCGCGCGGGCCACTGTTTCAGTCGGCGAGCAGCTTGGACCGATCCATTCGATCGTTACGCACTCGTTCGGCGGGTTGATCTCACTCGTTGCCGCTGAAGGTCATGCGCCGATGCCGGGTGCACTTTCAGCGAAGCATATCGTCCTCATCGCTAGCCCCAATCGCTTGACGGATGTGACGGATCATTTCTCGCGCCATTGGGGTCTTGATGATAGCGGACGCCGGGCTTTTGAGCATCGGTTGGAACGCATCGGCCGACGCACGCTGGATTGCTTCAGCGCGGTGAAGCTGTTGCCTGCAAGCGGCTGTCGCGGTCTCGTCATCCACGCGCCGAACGATGCCGATGTTCCGTTTCGCTGTGCGCAAGAGATCGTCGCCGGCGTTCGTGGGCTAGAGCTTCAAGTCTTCGATGGCCTCGGACACCGAAACATCCTCTTTGCGCCGCAAGTAGCCCGGACGATCACGTCGTACCTGAAGGGCACGGTGAAAGCTCCGGACTTTCGCGTGCGTCAGACGGATGGGGCGAACGCGCCCTCGGCAAGCGCGCACGCATAATCGCGAACATTCTCCGGCCAGCCGGTCATGTGCGATTCAAATCGCGGCCGATCGCTCGCGAAAAGCGCACGCGCCGCCTCCTCAAAGCCGGGCAGGTTTCCACCCATCGCCGACATGAAACGATAGGCACGCTCCTGTGCTTCGCGCGGAGTTGAAGTACCGGCGTTCGCACGCCGTGCCTCTTCAACGAGTTTCCGGAGCGTCACCGATGCACCGCCCGGCTGTTTCGCCAACCACTCCCAGTGCCGGGGCAATAGCGTTACCTCGCGGGCGACGACGCCGAGCTTCGGACGACCGGGACCGCGCGCTTCTTCTGTACCCATAGTCGCGGGCGGCGTGCGGGCGTAGCCAGATTCGCGCAAATCGAAATCGATCTGGCCGCCTGTCGCGTCGTCGAAAATGAGAATTCGCGACTCCGGGCGGTTCGCTAGCAGGCTCTTGATGGCCTGCATCACTTGGCTCCGGGGGCCGGACGCAAGCCTGCGGCAGTCGTCGAAGGCGGTAAATCGAGGTTGGTCGTCCATATGCGCCACTCCAAAGTCTGTGGCGGGTATTTACCCGGATAAAATATGATTTGCAATATACCCGGGTAAAATAATTCGAGGCTAAGCTGATGCCTGGCGGTCCGCTCCATGGCCGCTCAACCCGTAAAACAGAACGTACAGATAGCTCGGCACCGCGAGCAAAAGATAGGCGAGCTGAAAATCAATGTGCTGTTTCAGCAGCGCGAACGCATATGGCATCAGCGCGCCGCCGACGACGCCCATGATCAGCAGCGCCGAGCCGGTTTCCGTGTGGCGACCGAGGTCGCGGATCGCCAGCGGAAAGATCGCCGGCCACATCATCGCGTTGGCGAAGCCGAGGCT
>DATLJG010000013.1:0-2884 GCA_035538995.1 Hyphomicrobium sp.
GCAAGAAGATGCAGGACCGTGTTCGTCGATCCGCCCATTGCGATATCGAGCGTCATCGCATTCTCGAAAGCCGCAAAGCTGGCGATCGAGCGCGGCAATGCGCCGACATCGTCTTGCTCGTAGTAGCGGCGCGCCAGATCAACGATGAGATGACCGGCTTCGACAAAGAGACGCTTTCGATCTGCGTGCGTCGCCAGCGTCGAGCCGTTGCCCGGCAACGCGAGCCCCAAAGCCTCGGTGAGACAATTCATCGAGTTGGCCGTAAACATTCCGGAGCAAGAACCGCACGTCGGACAAGCGGACCGCTCGATGATCTTGACTTCGTCATCGGTCACGCTGTCGTCGGCGGCGGCAACCATTGCATCGACCAGGTCCATCGCCTGTTGCTTGCCGCGCAGCACGACTTTGCCGGCTTCCATCGGCCCGCCGGAAACGAAAACAGTCGGGATATTGACGCGGAGGCACGCCATCAGCATTCCAGGCGTGATCTTATCGCAGTTGGAAATGCAGACCATTGCATCGGCGCAATGGGCATTGACCATGTATTCCACGCTGTCCGCAATCAGCTCCCGCGACGGCAGCGAATACAGCATGCCGTCGTGCCCCATCGCGATGCCGTCATCGACCGCGATTGTATTGAACTCCTTCGCCACGCCGCCGGCACGCTCGATCTCGCGAGCGACGAGCTGTCCCAGGTCTTTGAGGTGAACGTGGCCCGGAACGAACTGCGTGAACGAGTTTACGACCGCGATGATCGGCTTGCCGAAATCCTCGTCCTTCATGCCTGTCGCGCGCCATAGCCCCCGCGCGCCTGCCATGTTCCGGCCGTGTGTCGTCGTGCGTGAGCGGTATGGGGGCATGTTTAATTCCGTATTGTTTGACGAAGAAAGGCGAGGTCGGCGTGCCAGCCGTTCACGTTACACCAACTCCAAATTAGGCGGCATGTCGATCGGATTGACAATGCGGTAACACGTCATCGGGTGTAGCAGCGACCACGAGCATGGAACAGCTTCATTCCACCGATTGGCGACCAGAAAGTTATCGGGACGGCGCTCCGCCCCCCTCTTTGACAACGGCGGTCTTGGAGATTACGGAGATAATATCCTTCGCAATTGTCCGGCGGCACGCAAAGGCATGGAGCGAGGGTCCAGGCATCTGGACGGTACTCGCTCAAAGGGACCGCGCTCGAATGTCGGTTTCGCGGCGCTTGGATAGGGATCATTCCCGCTTTTAGAGTCGATTCATGAACATCAAAAATGACGTGGTTGCCGCCATCGGCCATACGCCGCTGATCCGCCTTCGACGTGCTTCCGAACTGACGGGCTGCGAGATCCTCGGCAAAGCCGAGTTCATGAATCCCGGCCAATCGGTGAAGGATCGCGCGGCGCTCTTTATGATTCAAGATGCTGTCGCCCGTGGTGAATTGAAGCCTGGGGGGCTCATCGTCGAAGGCACGGCCGGCAATACCGGCATCGGACTGGCGATGATCGCCGATGCGATGGGCTTTGGCTCGGTGATCGTCATTCCCAACACGCAAAGCCAGGAAAAAAAGGACGCTCTGCGTCTGCTCGGCGCGCAATTGATTGAGGTCCCTGCGGTTCCGTACAAGGACCCCAACAACTACATAAAATTGTCGGGCCGTCTGGCGGAAAGTCTGGCCCGCACAAATTCGGCCGGCGCGGTCTGGGCCAATCAGTTTGATAACGTTGCCAACCGTCAGGCTCACATCGAAAGCACCGGCCCCGAAATCTGGGAGCAGACGAGCGGCAAGGTGGATGGTTTCACATGCGCTGTCGGCACCGGCGGAACGCTCGCCGGAGTGGCCATTGCGCTGAAGGAGAAAAATCCGAACATCCGTATCGCCGTCGCCGATCCGATGGGAGCCGCCATCTATTCGTGGATCAAGACAGGTCGACTGGAGACGGAAGGCAGCTCGATAACGGAGGGAATCGGCCAGGGGCGCGTCACGGCCAATCTGGAAGGCGCTCCAATCGATGACGCTTTTCAGATTCCCGACGAAGAAGCTCTCCCGATCATCTTCGATCTTCTGCAACATGAAGGACTTTGCTTAGGCGGGTCGTCCGGTATCAATGTCGCGGGTGCCATCCGTCTCGCCAAACAGATGGGTCCGGGACACACCATCGTCACGGTGCTCGCCGACTACGGCACACGCTATCAGAGCAAGCTCTTCAATCCAGAATTCCTGCGTTCGAAGAATTTGCCATTGCCGCCCTGGCTTGCGAACGAAAGCCCCGCTATCGAAGTGCCATTCGAGCACTGACGAGCGGCAACCGAAGAAGACTTCGCGTTGATGCGCTGCGCGCTGGCCGCTTAGATTTCGACTTATGATTAGGATTGCATATATTATGCATTGTTTTTCCCTTGTCCCCCGCTTTACAACAGCGGGGATCGACATGAGCGGATCGATGACGAACGTTTCGCAACACTGGCCAAGCCGGTGACGAACCAGCTGAAAATTTCGCATTGGATTTTCGGCCGCTCGAGCCGGTCAGCGAATGCGGCTAATCGCGGGCGCTTGGAAATTTCACGCAATCCTTATCGCGGCGGGGCGATTTCTTCGCAGGCGCCAGAACCGGATGCGTTTCGACAACGTCTCGATCCAATCGGGCGCGTCACAAGTTGAAAGAAAGGCTGTTTCAGTGATCGAGCGGCGGTCAGAAGTCGTGGCCGCCGAATTGTTCAAATGTTCATACGGAAAGGTAGCAAAGTCATGCCGAAAGCCGACGCAAACCCTCTCGTCACCGCTGACTGGGTCAAGGATAACCTCAACAATCCCAAGGTGCGAATTTTCGAGGTCAGCGTCGATCCCGGCGTTTACGCCAAGGCGCATATTCCGGGCGCCTTCAATCTCGATTGGCACGTT
>DATLJG010000014.1:0-15631 GCA_035538995.1 Hyphomicrobium sp.
CGCAAACCTCAATGCGGTGCAACTTTTGTCGAGGCAGGTAGTTCTCCGGTCGCTTTTCCCTGCACTTTGGAGACGCCCGATATGTTCCATCACCAGCGATCGCGGCATCATCATCCGGTGCCGATCCGCGACCCGTCCTCCTTCGTTCTCTGGTTTCTGGTTGGCATCGCCTTGATCAGCTTGGTCTTTACGACCCGGCAGGCGGCCGCTTCGCACCAAGCTCAGCCGACCGTTGCGGCTGCGTTGTCCCATGCGGTCACACCGGAACTCTGACCAGTCACGGCAACGGCGTCATCACGCCGTTCTAAATGCGCGCTTCTGTTCGGCTAAGGCTGGTGGGCTGCGCCGGATGATATTCGAGCCGGACGATATCGGTGGGTTCGAAGCGCCGTTCCCACTCATGGCGGGCAGCGGCGACAAGGCGCTTCAACTCGCTTGAGGAATATCCGGGCTCCGCCGGATCTATTTCTCGCGACGTTTCAACGACAAGCACCGTTCGCCCCGTCAGGCGTCCAGCCTTGACCTCCCCCTCCACGTACATCATCGCAATCCCCGGATGCACGGTGCGCCCCTCCGTAGCAATCGGAAGCACTCTCAGACTTCAATTGGGACAAGTGAAGAGGTCGCACCGGTTATGCACCGATTGTTTTTGCGGACAGGCTTTCGGGCCACACTTGCTCCGAATTGCCCGCTCTCGCTTCGGACGCTAAATCTCGTAGCGTCCGGAATTTGGGGGGAAACAGATGCCTAAAAATTTTTGGCGTGGCGGCAGCCGCATGAAGATGGCGTTGCCGATGCTCGCTGGCTTATCGCTCGCGTCTGGCGGTCTGTCGGCGCCCGCTCATGCGGACCCCGGCTGCGACGACATCCGTCAGCTCTGCAAAGAGGCGACCGGACGCGCCGCCAAATGCGCCAAGGAGGCCAAGGACACGGCGGCCAAGGCATGCAAACAATTGAACGACGTGCGCGATGCCTCCTGCACGCAAGCCGAAATCGTATGTAAACCGCCGGTCGGCGAACCGGGATAGGCAGCGCCTACCTCGGTCCGCGTCTCGATCCTCATCACGCTGGCCGGCAATAGGGATGCCGACCGAACTCCTGCATTGCTGTGCGCCGGCTTATGGCGTCGTCGGTGGTTGTGCAGGCGGCTCATTAGATGGAGCAGCCGGAGCCTCCGGCGAAGGTGTCGTGGCCGATGGCGTCGTCGGCGCCGGATCGACCGGGGCCGGAACAGGTGCCGGTTGCGTTACGGCCGAGCTTGGGGTTTCCACGGTCGACGGCGTGCGCCCTAGAAAGAAAAACGCCGCCAGCGCGACTGCAATGATCAGAGCGCCTATCAGGCCCCACGACGATCCGTATGTCGTGGGTCGCACCAGATCATCGATTTCTCGTCTCTCCCCCGTTCGCGGATCGGTATGAATAGCCATTTGTGTTTTCTCCTAAGTTGGCCATTCGGGAGAACGGTTCGCAGGCGACGCAGGTTCCCCGCTCGCAAATGCGATCCGACCGGCTTCATCGGGCTATCGGCCAATCGCCAGCACTTCTGTCGATTTTGATATGTGTTCAAATGAAAAGAGAGCGGCACTTTTGGCCGCTCTCTTTCGAGCTTATCGCTCCGACAGAACCGCTATTGGGGACGGCGTGTGTTCTGCCAACACCGATGCTGACTTCGGGGGAGAAGTCATCCCGTAGATCCGGGAACAACAACTACGCGGAACGACTGCTGCAGTCGGTCCATCGAAACAATCTGATTTGGATGCTCCCCGGCAAGCCGACTGCCGCGACCGCCGGCCATTTTGAAGGCGGCTGTGCCTCGATAGCATCAACGTCGCCTATCAAATTCCGCAGGTTGCACAGATCACCGAGGCAAGCGGATTATATCTCAGCTTTGAGATTTCGTTCGATGATGCGGGCGGTGGTTTCCTCGACATCGTGGCGCGGTTGAACTCTCACCCGCTTGCGCCAACCAGCGACCCGGGGGGCGCGGGCGACAGTCGACTTTTTAGTCACGAATTTCGGCGTTTCGATCTTAGGCTCGGCGGCGGGAATCGCGGTCGGCTCAATGCCGTGTTCGGCGACGTCCATCGAATATGCCAATGCGCTGGCGGGAATCTCCGGCCGTTCGAGTGCGCGGACTTCAATCACGCGGGGCATCGGTTGCCACGACGCGACGCGCGCCTGCACTTCAAGTCCCTGCTCGACGCGCGACGCCGGCGGGATCTCCTTTTCCGCGAAGACGAGTTTGCCAGCTGTGCCGTGCACGATCGCCGTGCCAAGTTCAATAATGAGCGCCGAGGCGCCCGTCACCAACGCAACGTACAAAGACAATATCGTGATCGCGCGACAAAACATTAAAAGCGCCTGGCCGGCCTTAGCTTTGGAAAGGCTGAAACTGTGAATGCAAGCGGTCGTAACTGAATTTCGGGCAAAGCAGGCGACGAAGGCTCATCAAAGTAAATCTCTTCGTTTAGGCGGCATTTTTCCGAAAATTTGCAGGTTAATTCGCCTTTATCGGATGTCATTTGCCGCAGCCGCGATCTCGTTTCAGCGCTTCCTGGTACATTTCCCATTCGTCCAAGGTCTTTTCGACATCGGCCACGAAGTCCACGCTCACCAGCGGTCGCCCCGTTCCGCTGTCCTTCAATTCATCAATCCGGCGGCGTAGCTTGGCGACGTGCTGTTCGCATTGGCGGCGCGCGCTTTCCAGGTTTGGCTGGTTCATGCGCATTGAACTTCCGTCCAATGCCGATGGTTCCGGGGCACCAAGTTGCGCGGAACCGCGTTATCTTGTGCGGTGTGGCGCGCACCGATATCGCGACCGATATCGCGCCTGAAGTGCTGTTGCGATTAAGGGGTCCGATGTCTCGACCGATCACCGTCAGTATCCCGCACACGCTGGGCAAGGATGAAGCGATCCGCCGTCTCAAAGCCGGCTTCGCGCGTCTTTCATCCGGCGCGCCTCTCAAAATCGAAGAGGAAACCTGGAACGACGATCAACTGACGTTCAAAATTTCTGCTCTGGGACAGGCGGCAGCCGGAACCGCGAACGTCACCGACGACACGGTTCGCATCGACGTCGTGCTCCCGTGGTTCATGCAGAAGCTGGCCGAAGCCGTTCAGTCATCGATCGCATCACGCGCGCGAATTTTGCTCGAGAAAAAGTAGAGGCTCGCCAGCCGGCGGCGCGATCACTTGGCAAGATCGTCAAGGCAGGGATATGCGGTTTCGAGCGCCTTCATGGCGAAGTTGATGAAGGGAATGCTCAGTCTCTCAGGCTTGGCTTTCATTTCGCGAAGGATCGTGAGCCGTATGTCATCGAGACGCACGACAAGCGGAGCGCACCACCTGACGTGTTCGCCGTTTTCTCTACTGGCATTGTTGATATCGAGCAGAGCCTGAAGATAACCGATGCAGACCATGTCGGACTTCTTGCAATGCGACTGCCAGAACTTTGCAGCATGAATATCGGATTCAGCACTTAGAGCCGACGACTGGATCAGCACCGCACAAACGACGATCGCAACAGGGATCCTAAACAGAGCAGTATCCTTCCAAGGGCGGCCGATGCCGCCGTATATCGAAAATGAAATATCGGCTCCGCAATCTCGCAACGGAGCAGCCGACCGACGTTTCCCGAAGACTATTGGTTTACCTTGACTCGATCCAGTGCGATGAAACCTCAGACTTGGCAACGATCTTTTCAGTGCTCTCTTTCACTACGGTTTTCAAGGCGGTCCACTCGGTCTATTTTGCAATGACCGCTGCGTCAGCGGCGCGCATAAACTGGAGCATGTCCGTTGAGCGATGATCCGTACAAGGTTCTGGACGTCAACCGCGAGGCCTCACAGGACGAGATTCAAAAGGCTTACCGGAAACTGGCAAAGAAACTGCATCCCGACCTCAACCCCGGAAACAAGGCCGCCGAAGAGGATTTCAAGAAGGTTTCAGCCGCGTATGACATCCTAGGCGATGCCGAGAAGCGGGCACGTTTTGACCGCGGCGAGATTGACGCTTCCGGAACCGAAAAACCGAAACGCGAATACTACCGCAATTATGCCGGCAGCGATGCCGACGCTTACACGTCGGCGGAAGGCTTTTCGGATTTCTCCGGCGACGACGATATCTTCTCCACCATCTTCAGGCGGACGGGACGAACCGGCAACGTCCGCATGCGCGGACAGGATCTAAACTACAGGCTGGAACTCGATTTCCTCGATGCGGTCAACGGTGCGACGAAGCAGGTGACGCTGCCTGATGGATCGATGCTCGATGTTTCTATTCCAGCGGGAACGCGAGACGGTCAGATCCTGCGTCTTCGCGGCAAGGGCGGCCCAGGTTTTAACGGCGGAGCAGCGGGCGACGCCCTGGTTGAAGTCGGTATTCGCCCGCATCCCGTATTCACGCGCAAGGGCGACGACATCCATGTCGACTTGCAGCTGCCGCTCGCCCAGGCCGTCCTTGGTGGCAAAATCAATGTTCCGACCATTGACGGATCGGTGACGATGACCATTCCGAAATGGTCGAACAGCGGACGGGTATTGCGCCTCAAGGGGAAAGGAATACGGCGGGCAGACGGCGCTTCAGGCGACGAATACGTGAAGCTGACGATTGCGCTACCCGCTACGCCCGATGCCGAACTCGAGCGGCTCGTAGCGGAATGGCAGCGCGACGCCGGATCGGCGCATCAAGGCACGGAGGCTTGAGATGCAGTATCGTGAATTCCTTCTTCATGCACGACTTGAGGACAACGTCGTGAAAGAATGGGTCGCCGCCGGCTGGCTCATTCCCGCTGGCGATACCGACGACAAACAATTCTCCGATATGGATGTCGCCCGGGCGCAACTTATCAGTGATCTGAAGGGTGATATCGGCGTCAATGACGAAGGCGTCGGCGTCATCCTGCATCTGATCGATCAACTGCACGGCTTGCGGCGGACCCTCGGTGATCTGCTATCCGCGGTGCAGACCGGTCCCGACGACATGCGCGACAAACTCGCCGCGCAGCTCAGCCGAAGCCTTTCGGATTGGCCCTCGAAATCGTCCCGTTAAGGGCGATTGCGCCTTGGCTGCAGGGGAATGCCGGGGCTTGCGCGGCATTCGATCGAACCTCTTCATAAGGCGTTAAGCACACCGCGAAAGCGCAGCTTTCCATTAACGCGATTGATGCCGGTTCTGCCGTACGGTCCTCGTCATGGCTGACATTCAGCCGACAGCGGATCTGGAAAGTTTTGCGTTATGTCGCTCACATTGATGACACGTCCTCACATCGAAGCCACGCCCGAAACCGATAGCCCGGAAGACATCGCCGAGATGATGGCCGAGGCTGCGCGCGTCGATGCCATGTTCCAGAGCGGAGCAATTTCCACACTCTTTCCGTATGCGTTTAATTCGTCTCCTTCGAAGACCGCCAATAGCGACCGTCCAATTCGCACTCGCGAAGTCCAATTGAGCCTTTTCTGATTCGGCGGTGGAGACCTTATTCTCCGCCGCGATAGCGCCGCGACCGGAATTACTGAAGCACCCCGCGAGGTGCATTCCAGTCCCCTCCCCGGCCCATTTCACCTTGACCAAACGTCCTGCGGCTTATCGCAAACGGACTAGCTCGAAAGCCGTCAAAATGTTCATTTGGCGGGCTTGCTGGCGCCATGTTTTAGAATAGTGTCACGGACCGACGTCATTCGGTCATCGATCCCTCGGGAGGCACAATTTGAACCATGTCGCATTGGGCATTAAAGCCCGCTCAAGAATAAGAAATGGATTTGCGACGGCTCTCTTTTCGGGACTTTCCCTAATTACTCCTACCGACGCTGGTGCCGAGGTTTCGGTTGGCGAGCCCCAGGCCGCCACAACCGCCGCGCCGCCGGAGTATGTGCCCGACAACGAGTTTCCGTTCGAATTGCGCAAGGTCGTCGACAGCAAGCTCAGGCTGCCGTGGGCGGTCGCGTTCCTGCCCGATGGCCGGGTGCTGGTCACCGAGCGCGCGGGGCAGCTTCGCGTCATCGAAGGCGGCGCCATGCTGACCGAGTCGATCAAAGGCGTGCCGGAAGTCCATACCGGCGGCCATTCCGGCCTTCTCGACGTGCTTGTCGACCGTGACTTCCCGACGACGCAGCGCCTGTTTCTGTCGTACATGCATGACGGTCCGGACGGCTCGACCATTCGTATCGCACGGGGCCGTCTCGACGGTATGGAGCTGATCGACAAGCAGGTCATCTTCGAAAGCCGGCCCGCCATCAAAGCCACCGATCAGATCGGCGGACGCCTGTCGTTCGGCCCCGACGGGATGCTCTATCTGACCATTGGCGACCGCTTCCAGATGGAGCGGGCCCAGAACCTGCTCGACGATGGCGGCAAGATCATCCGGATTCACGACGACGGTCGAATTCCGAAGGACAATCCCTTTGTCGGCCGCAACGATGTCCTGCCCGAGATCTACAGCTACGGGCACCGCAATCCGCAGGGCTTGATCGTAAATCCCGGTGACGGACAGCTTTGGTCGGTCGAACAAGGGCCGAAGGGCGGCGACGAGTTGAATGTTATCAGCTCGGGCGGCAACTATGGGTGGCCCCTCGTCACCTACGGCACCAATTACGACGACACGATAATTTCGTTCCAGACGTCGGCGCCGGGAAAGATTGATTCCGTCCATCATTGGGTGCCGTCGGTCGCCACCGCGAGCCTCGTCGCGTACAGCGGCTCGGTCATGCCCGACGACTGGCGCGGTAACTTCCTCGTCGGCACGCTTGCGGGACAGTGTCTGGTGCGGCTGGAGGTGTCCAACGGAGTGGTCACCAGGGAGCGGCGCTATCTGCACGACACGATCGGCCGCATCCGTGACGTGGCGGTCTCTCCGGACGGATACATCTACCTTTTGAGCGACGGGACCGAAGCATCGCTCTATCGGCTTGAGCCGACCGAAGATCTCATGGCCAAGGCGAGGCAGTAACAGCCCGGTCGCGACAGTAAAATCGAACAAAAAAGAGCGCCTCGAAAGAGGCGCTCTTCGTTTATCTGGGACGGATCAATGCGTCCTGTATTCTGCCGCTCCCTTGTGCATCGCGAATTCCTCTTCCGGCGAGAGGATCATCCGATGCCGGGCGAAGAGGGCAAAGTAGATGATGCCAAGCACGAACCATATGGCGACGGCATAGACGCCTGCCCGGTACACCGGATCGGAAAGCTGGAAGTACACAGTCAGCAGACCGATGAGGATCGTCAGCACCGCGCCGGGAATGCCGAACGGGCTCCTATAGGGCCGTTCGATGTGAGGCATGTTCCGGCGCAGCAAAATGAACGAAATCGCCTGCAAGATGTATGAAAACATGGCGCCGAACACAGCCATGTTCAGAAGCGTCCCGCCGATGATCGCAGAACTCTGGTCGGTCGGAACGCTGAACCACACGACGAACATGACGATGAGAGCCACGATGGCGCCCGTGATCATCGCGACGTGCGGTGTCTTGTATTGGCCGTGCGTGATCGAAAGCTGCGTCGGAAAATAGCCGGCCCTGGACAGCGAATAGATCTGCCTGCCCTTGGCGTAAATGATGGTGTGGAAGCTGGCGATCAAACCGATCACCGCAACAAAGGCCATCACATTGGCTGCGTTGCCGCCGTAGATTGCGCGGAAGCCGTCGAGCAACGGCTCACCGGATTTGCCGAGCGCGAAGGAACCGACTCCGACAACAGACGGGTTCAACCAAACGATCATACCCGCCGAGATAATCAACGTGATGATGCCAAGGATGATGCCCCGAGGCATATCGCGTTTCGGATCGACCGACTCTTCCGCCGCGAGCGGAAGCTGCTCGATGGCAAGAAACAGCCAGACCGCGAACGGGAGAGTTGCGAGGACGCCCTTAAAGCCAAATGGGAAATAGGGTCCGTTGCCATCCGGCAATTCGGAACCATCCGGCGCTATATTCAACGCCCACCGATTGAAATCGAGATGCGGCAATGCGCTGAACCAGAAGGCGATCAAAACCGCGAGCGCGGCGAGCGTCACCACAAGCGTGACCTTGAACGAGAGCTCGACGCCGACAATGTTGAGCGCCAGAAACAAGGCGTACATCAGGATCCACCACATGGGTTGGAAATCCGCCGGCGTGCCGAAGATCGCGCTCATGTAGGCGCTTATGAAGAACACGATCACAGCCGGCGTCAGCACGTACTCGACGTTTTCACAAAGGCCGGTGATGAAGCCTCCCCACGGTCCCATCGCCGAACGCGCAAATGAGTAAGCCGCGCCGGTGTGAGGCAGAGCGGGCGCCATCTCGGCAATGCAGAAGACGAGGCCGAGATACATGACCATGATGATCATCGCGGCCACGAGCATGCCGCCCCAGCCGCCAGAGGCTAGTCCTAGATTCCAGCCTGAATAGTGACCGGAGATAACGGCACCGACACCGAGGGCCCATAATGACCACACCCCGGCATAACGCTTTAGTCCGCGCGCTTGAAAGTACTCGTCACCCACCTTTTCATAGGTGACGCCCGATGCTTTTTCGACCATTGCAACAGTCCCCTATCTCCATTGGGGATCATCACAGGCTCGAAGCCATTTGCGCATCTTAAGGCGGCGGACGGCGAACAACTCCCGGCCGGCGCTTCGTCGACGTCGCACTACGCCGTGGCTTCGCGAACGCGGACCCCCGGGCCAGCAGTGCGCGCAAGCCCCGCCCCTATGGCGCTACTCGGCGCACGTGCCGAATGTTATCGCAATTCCGGTCAAACGCCAGTTGCCGGATGGCTGCAATATCGTTCATCGCGCGGTTTATTCGCCTATTTTTTATTCTGGCTCGGGCAAGCAGACCGGATTGGCCGGGTCCCGGATATCGCAATTGCGTTCGCGTCAAGAAATCGTGTCCCTCGGACAAATGCGATCTTGTTAATTCAATTAGAAAAATACCGGATTGCTGGCACGGAGAAGACAAATGGCGGACCGGCTTAAGGGCAAGATCGCGATTGTTTCCGGCGGCGCAACCGGCATGGGCGGGGCGTCTTCCAGGCTTTTCGCCGCCGAAGGGGCGGCCGTCGGGGTCATCGACCGCAACAGGGAGGCGGGAGAGGCCGTCGTCGCGGAGATCAACAAGACCGGCGGCCGGGCTGTTTTCGCGGCGGCCGATGTCGCCGATGAAGCCCAGGTCAACGCCGCGGTCGAAAGCGTGACGTCGGTTCTCGGTCCGGCCAACGTCCTTTTCAATCATGCCGGTACGATCATCATCAAGCCGTTTCTCGAAACGACTTTGGAGGAATGGGAATGGCTGATGGCAATCAACGTCCGAAGCATGTTCCTGATGACCAAAGCCGTATTGCCCGGAATGATTGCGGCGGGAGGCGGCTCGATCGTCTGCACGTCATCGATTTCGGCGATTGCCGCAACGCCGTTGGAGACGGCGTACAATACATCGAAAGCCGCCTGCCATATGTTCGCGCGCTCGATCGCCGTCGAGTATCGCGACAAGGGCATTCGCTGCAATGCCGTATGTCCCGGCTTCGTCAAGACACCGCACGGCCTGCGCGAGGTGGCCGAGCTTTCGAAACTCGGCATCGATGCTTCCGACGAAGCTCTGGCGGCCCAGCAAGGACGTCTGTGCGAGCCGGAGGAAGTCGCGCGGGCCGCTCTTTTCCTGGCGAGCGATGAAGCGAGCTTCGTCAACGGTGCGCATCTGTTCGTCGACAACTGCTTTACCGCCGTGTGACGACCGCTTGTGCGTTCACTTGATGAGCTCCGGGCCTTTCCGCCCTTCGATCAGGAACTGTGACTCGTCCTTCAGGTTGACGCCCGACAATCCGCGCCGGATAGCCTCGCGCAATAGCCAGGCGGCTTTGAAAGCGGCTTCGTCGTAAGAAAGACCGCGCTGGCGAATGTTCGAGATGCAGTTCCGGTCGGCGTCCTTGAGGCCGACGCGGGGACCGAATGTCAGATAGGCACCGAGGCTATCGGGCGAGGATAGTCCCGGACGCTCGCCGATCAGGACGAGCACGGCCTTGGCACCGAGAATTTCGCCGGCTTCATCTCCCAGCGCCACCCGCGCATCGTCAGCGAGCAACAACGGGCCGAGCGTCCATCCCGACTGTCGAACGTGACCGAGAAATGCGGACATCATCGGAACGATGTTGGCTGCGACACCCATCGACGACAGGCCATCTCCGATCAGAACAATGAGATCGGGCTTCGATGAGGCTTTTTCAGAAGCGCGCTGCAGGTCTTCTCGCGAGTCCGCCGACAATCGGCGCCCTAGGTCGGGGCGGCGCAAGTATTCCGAGCGATCGTGCGAAGCGCTCTTGATGCGCAGCGTTTCGAGTCCAAGCTCCTGCAGCCCCTTCTCGATCGGCGTCCAATCGAGCGGCGTCGTCACCGCGTCGCGAGCCATTGCGTGAGAAAGCGCAAAGTTGAGAACTTCACGTGTCGGCATCGCGGCGCCGGACCTGCCGAGCCCAATTCGCGCGTCGGTGAATTGCCGGAGGTTGGACCAGGGATCGGTGGTCATGCGGCCATCCCCTTGGCGTGGGTGAGAAGCGGATTGCCCGGACGATGCGGTGCGAGATGGCCGGTCGTGTCGGTGACGCCGATGCGCGCCAGCCACTCCTCGAACTCCGGAGCGCGCTTCAATCCCAGCGCTTCGCGCACGTAAAGCGCATCATGGAACGACGTCGATTGGTAGTTCAGCATAATGTCGTCGGCGCCGGGAATGCCCATGATGAATGTCACGCCCGCTGCGCCAAGCATCATCAGCAGGATATCCATATCGTCCTGATCGGCTTCGGCGTGGTTCGTATAGCAGACATCGCAACCCATCGGCAGGCCGAGGAGCTTGCCGCAGAAGTGATCTTCGAGACCGGCGCGGATGATTTCCTTGCCGTTGTAAAGGTATTCCGGCCCGATGAATCCGACGACCGTATTGACGAGCAGCGGCTTGAACTGGCGTGCAACGGCATAGGCGCGGGCTTCGAGGGTCTGCTGATCGGCGCCATGATGTGCGTCCGCCGACAGCGCCGATCCCTGCCCTGTTTCAAAATACATGCAGTTGTCGCCGACCGTGCCGCGCTTGATCGACAGCGCCGCCTCGCGGCCTTCCTTCAAATGCGCGAGCGTAACGCCGAACGAGGCATTCACGGCTTCCGTGCCGCCGACGGACTGGAAGACGAGATCGACCGGCGCGCCCTTTCGGATCGCGTCGATCGTCGTCGTGACATGAGTCAGCACGCAACTCTGCGTCGGGATCTCGAAGCGGCGAATGATGTCGTCCATCATCTGCAAGAGATCGGTGATGGCCGTGAGATTGTCGCTTGCCGGATTGATGCCGATGACCGCGTCGCCGCAACCGTACATCAGGCCATCGACGATCGACGCTGCGATGCCCTTCTTGTCGTCGGTCGGATGATTAGGTTGCAGCCGTACCGACATATGTCCCGGCAAACCGATCGTATTGCGGAACTTGGTGACAACGTGCGCCTTCCTGGCGCCAAGCACGAGATCCTGATTGCGCATGATCTTCGAGACGGCGGCGACCATTTCGGGCGTCAGGCCGGCAGCCAACGCAGATACGATTTCCGGGGTTGCATTTTCCGATAGCAGCCAATCGCGAAACGCACCGACCGTCATATGCGAGACCGGAGCGAACGCGGCGGCGTCGTGCGTATCGATAATCAGGCGGGTGACGTCATCCTCTTCATAAGGGATGACGGCTTCATTCAGGAATTGCTTCAACGGCACATCGGCCAGCGCCATCTTGGCCGCGACGTTCTCGGCGGCCGACGTCGCCGCGACGCCGGCCAACACGTCTCCGGAGCGGGGCGGCGTCGCTTTGGCGAGCAGCTCCTTCAATGTCGGGAATGCGTAGGACGTTCCGCCGGCTTGCACCCGATACATGCGCCTCTCCGATCCTTGTCCGAACCTCTCAATAATGTCCGCCAAGCGGCGGCTTGCAAGGCCAATTGCGCGTGAAGCCTATTCAGTCGGCGCTGACATCTCCATTTCTACTGCGAGGCCGTTACATCCTGCGTGCGTGGGCCGGGCGCGGATTGGGACTGGCGTTTGGCCTGCTCCGCGACGCCGGAAATGAAAGCGTCCATTGAAGCGTCGAATGCCGCATTCGGATCGAGGGTCTTCAGCGCGGGAACAAGGGCGCGGGTCGATTTGTAGGTTTCGGCATCGAGCGCGTTCAGCTCCGCCTCATCATTGGGTCCGATCGGCCTGATGAGGCCTTCAGCCTCGGCGAGCGCAAAGCCAAGGATAAACGCATAGAACGCCAAGGCCAGTCCGGCGGCATCGTCGTCGGAAAGTCCGGCACGCCGCATCGCACAATAAACGATCTCACTCGAGACATGATCGGCCGGTCCCGTGGCGTGATAGCGAAAGTGGAGGTGAAAGACGCGCGGATGGCGATGCGCGAGGGAGCGGTAGGCTTCGGCGACGGCTTTTAGATCGTCTTGCCAGCTCGATGTCGCCACGGGCATTTGAATGCTCTCGACGGCATGGTCGGCGATGGCTCGTAGAAGCTCTTCCTTCGACCGGACATGATGCAGGATCGTCATCGGATCGACGCCAATGCTGCCAGCGAGCTTGCGGATCGAGAACCCATTTTCGCCCTCGGCGGCGAAGAGTTGGAAGGCGGCTTCCAAAATGACCTGTTTATCGATCTTGCGGCGTGTCCGGGGCTTCACAGCTGACATTCCGATGAATCTCTTGACAGTTCTACGGTGTAGAGTTTAGTCTGATTACGGAGTAAGTAAACCCTGCGCGCGAGATAAATTAACGCCGTTCCTTCCTCGGCGCCTCGACGTGGCAGCATTTGGAATCCAGGCAATGATCTCGCGGCACATTGGGTCTAGCGTTTGCTGCTTCCGCCGCGCATCGCCTCGCCGTCTGTCGCTCCCCGTCGCCCGCCGAACACCGCATCCAAAACGCGAGCTTCTGAAGCTCTGCGCGCGCGTCGGGTATACGCCGCACTGAAGGTCTTTCAGCTTTTTCGCCGCTGGTTCGGCCGCCCAATTTGCTGGAGACAAGCTTATGTCCAATCGCCTTCAGACCAAACAGATCCAAGACCTCGACGCGCAGCACCACCTGCATCCGTTCACCACGCACCAGACATTGCGGAGCGGACCGGGACCGCGTGTCATCGTCAAAGGCGAAGGCGCCTATATCTACGACAGCGAGGACAATCGCATTCTCGACGGCATGGCCGGGTTGTGGACGACGAACATCGGCTACGGCAACAAAGAGCTGGCGCAGGCGGCCTACGATCAGATCATGGAGCTGCCGTTCTACAATACGTTCTTCAAAACAACGCATCCGCCGGTTGTCGCGTTGGCACGCAAGCTGGCCGAGTTGTCGCCTGCCAATCTCAATCAGGTTTTCCTCGGATCGTCAGGATCGGAGTCGAATGACACGGCGATCCGCCTCATCCGGCATTACTGGGCGCTGAAAGGTGAGCCCAAGCGGCGCATCATCATCAGCCGCAAGAACGCCTATCACGGTTCGACGATTGCGGCGGGCTCGATGGGCGGCATGAGCCATGTGCACCAGCACAGCTATCCCGTCTACGAAGGTTTCCGGCATGTGATGGACCCTTATTGGTATGGCGAGTCCTTTGACGGCGAGACGCCCGAAGCGTTTGGACTTCGTGCGGCCCGCGCCATCGAAGAAGAAATTCTGCGTTGCGGGCCGGAAAACGTCGCGGCCTTCGCAGGCGAGCCCGTGCAAGGCGCCGGCGGTGTCAAAATCGCGCCCGATACCTATTGGCCGGAAGTGCAGCGCATCGTCGATAAATACGGAATCCTGTTGTTGGCGGACGAGGTGATCACCGGTTTCGGCCGGCTCGGAACCTGGTTCGCCTCCGAATACTATGGCATCCGGCCTAACCTCATTACCTTCGCGAAAGCGGCGACGTCCGGCTACGTGCCGCTTTCCGGCGTCATGGTCGATGACAAAATCGTTGAAGCTCTCATGGCCGAGAACGACGACTTCAACCACGGCTATACGTTTTCCGGCCATCCGGTCGCGTGCGCGGTCGCGCTGAAGAATCTTGAAATCATGGAGCGGGAGCGTCTGGTTCCGCGCGTCAAGGAAACGACGGGTCCGGCGCTAGCGCGTGTGCTCGCCCGCTTCAAAGATCATCCTCTTGTCGGTGAAGTGCGATCCGTCGGCATGATGGGGGCCATCGAACTCGTCGCCGACAAGACAACGCGCCGCCGTTTCGACGATCCGGGCCGGGTTGGAACGATCTGCCGCGATCATTTTTTCCGCGAGGGCTTCATCATGCGCGCCGTCTACGACACGATGGTCTGCGCCCCTCCCCTCATCTGGACCGAGGCGCAGTTCGAAGAAGCCGGCGCCGCCATCCAGAAAGCGCTCGATCAAACACTCGCCGACGTCAGAGGAGAACTGGCGGCATGAGCCGACCGATTATTGTTATACCGAGCTGCACCAAGATGATCGGCGGCCTGACGTTCGACGTGGTCGGCCGCAAGTATACCGCCGCCCTTGCCGAAGTTGCCGAGTGCCAGCCTCTGATGGTGCCGCTCGGCAAGAGCGTGGCGGATATTGGAGCCGTGCTCGACATCGCGGATGGCATCCTGCTCTCGGGCAGCCTTTCGAATGTCGAGCCACGACACTACGGCGATGAACTACCGCTCGATCCGGCGACCGTCGATCGCGACCGGGATGCACTGACTCTGCCGCTGATCCGCACGGCCATCGAGCGCAAACTTCCGCTGTTTGCGATCTGCCGTGGTTTTCAGGAGTTCAATGTTGCCCTTGGCGGCACGTTGCATCAGGCGGTGCACTCGGTTGACGGACACAACGATCATCGCGAGCCGACAGACGAGGACTATGAGATCAAGTTCGGTCCCAAGCATCAGGTTCGCCTGGAAGGTGAACTAAAGACATGGCTCGGCAAGGATCAGCTGACGGTGAATTCGCTGCATTGGCAGGGCATCCATAAACTTGCCAAGCCACTTATTGCGGAAGCGTTCGCCGAGGACGGCCTTGTCGAGGCGATACGAGCCCCAGCGGGCAATGCCTTCTCGCTCGGCGTGCAATGGCATCCCGAATGGCAGCCGCACACCAATCCCGCATCGGTCGCGCTGTTCCGCCGCTTCGGCGACGCCGCCAGAAGCAGAACCGCGAAAGGCCAGGCGGCATGAGCGACACGTTCATCACCCACGATGAGGCGACGGCCTTTCTCACCACGCATCCGGCGGTCGCGTGGATCGATCTCATTCTGTTCGACATGAACGGCATCGCGCGCGGCAAACGCATTCGTCGCGCCGATCTCGTCAGTGCGGTGAGGAATGGGCTTTTGCTGCCGGCCTCCGTCTATGTGCTCGATCCGCGCGGCAACTCCATCGCGGAGACGGGACGCCTCTGGGAAACCGGCGACCATGATATTCCATTCCGTATTCTTGCCGGCACGCTGAAGCCGGTCCCGATCGGCGCGCGGACGCATGCGCAGGCCGTCATGGTGCCGACCGATGTCTGCGATATCGATCCGCGCGGGGTGCTCGCAGCGCAGGTCGCGCGGCTTTCTGCGGCCGGACAGAAGCCCGTCGTCGCAGTCGAGCTTGAATTCTACGTCACGCGCCGCACCGCCGACGGCTCGTTCACCCTCCAAACGCCTCCGGGACT
>DATLJG010000015.1:0-9417 GCA_035538995.1 Hyphomicrobium sp.
GATTCGGTCTCGACCTTGCCCTCGCACATCATCTTCGTCGATACCAGCGGGCCGATCTGGACAGCGTCGTCCTCGATGACGATCGGTCCGTTGAAGCGATTGCAGCCGCCCGTTCCCGAGACCTTGTCGGTCGTATAGTCGAGAGTCGGTCCTTCGACGGGCTTGCCGTTGAGTTCGACTGCGGTCCAGCTCGCCGTGACGGGACCGTCGTCGGCGTCGTCGGCGCAGGCAGCACCGCCGCCTGCCAGCAAGAGCGCGGTCGCGAGGAATGCCGTTGTGAGTTTCATAATTTCGGCTCCTTCCCTGTTGACGGCGCGTGGCCCGATCAGTTGGCGCCTTCAAGCAAGCGACGCGCGATAACCTGAGCCTGAATTTCTGCGGCACCCTCGAAGATGTTCAGAATGCGGGCATCGCAAAGGACGCGGCTCACGGGGTATTCGAGTGCGAAGCCGTTGCCGCCGTGAATCTGCAATGCATTGTCGGCGTTCGCCCAGGCGACGCGCGCGCCGAGCAATTTGGCCATGCCGGCTTCGAGGTCACAGCGACGGCCGGCATCCTTCTGGCGTGCCGAGAAATATGTGAGCTGCCGCGCGATCATCGTTTCGACGGCCATCATCACGACCTTGTTGCGAACGCGCGGGAAGGCATAGATCGGTTTGCCGAACTGATTGCGTTCAAGCGCATACTTCAGGCCAAGATCCATCGCGCACTGGGCAACGCCGACGGCGCGCGCGGCGGTCTGAATGCGTGCGCCCTCGAAAGTATTCATGAGCTGTTTGAAGCCCTGGCCTTCGACGCCGCCGAGAAGGTTCTCGGCCGGAACCTCGAAGCCATCGAAGGAGATGTCGTATTCCTTCATGCCGCGGTAGCCGAGGACTTCGATCTCGCCGCCGGTCATTCCTTCGGCAGGGAAAGGATTGTCGTCGGTCCCGCGCGGCTTTTCGGCGAGGAACATAGAGAGGCCCTTGTAGCCCGGCTCCTTCGGATTCGTGCGTGTCAGCACGGTCATGATGTCGGCGCGGACCGGATGCGTGATCCAGGTCTTCTGGCCGGTGATCTTGTAGACGTCCCCGTCCTTCACTGCGCGCGTTTTCAGCGATGCGAGGTCGGAACCGGTGTTCGGCTCCGTGAAGACGGCGGTTGGGAGCATCTCGCCGGACGCGATCTTCGGCAGATACTTTTCTTTCTGTTCCGGCGTGCCGTTGTGCAGGATCAACTCACCGGCGATTTCGGCGCGCGTACCGAGCGAGCCGACGCCGATGTAACCGCGTGACAGCTCTTCCGAGGCGACGCACATCGATTCCTTGCCGAGTGCCATGCCGCCAAATTCTTCCGGCAGCGCCAGCCCGAACACGCCGAGCTCGGCAAGTTTCGCGATGACGTCGAGCGGGATGTATTCGTTCTTGAGATGCCATTCGTGGGCGTGCGGATAAACTTCGTCGAGGCAAAAGCGACGCATCAGATCCTGGATCTGCGCGTGCGTTTCGTCGAGGCCGGTATCGCCGAACGTCATGGCTTCGGGTTGGGCCGCGATCAGCTCGCCGAGACGTGCCTTCACAGTCTCCGAGCCGCCTTCAGCGACGAGATCGGCAATCGAATCCTCGAAGCGCCGGATGTCGGCCTTCGGAACGCCGAGCGCATCGGCGCGGGCAATTTCGAGCTGACTCATCGGAATGCCGTTGGCGATCTGCGCGCCATATTCGGCGAAGGCGGCGATCAGCAGGTGCTGCTCAAATTCTCCGAACCGACCTTCACCGTTGAGGCGGGCGCCCCAGTCGTGCATCTGACGAAGACCCTCGACCGCCGTTGCAAGCCAGGCAAGTCCGTGGGCCGTATGCTGTGCATTATCGATGCCGCCGGCTTCCTGGATCTTGACGCGCACGCCGGTCTTGGCGGCCTGTAGTATACGGTCGGCGCCGGTCACCGCTTCTCCGCAACGTTCGATCAGCTTCTCGGGACCGGCAGACAAAATGGCGGCTCCGGCCTTCAAGGGCGCGACGGACATGCGGTTCTCCTGAAAAGTGGCTGCGGGCGGCCAAAACAGCTGTGCTTCTGGCGACGCCGTGGTCAGTTTACTGACCGCGGGAAATAAGCCAACTGATGCTAGACCGCAACCGGCGCTGGGACGCAGCCAAGCGGCTCGACGTCGCTGGCGTCGGTGCTGCGGATCGCTGCCGGGTCTTCTATCGTTAACCGACGGTAGAGGGATGAGCGACCGCTGTGTCTGAAATGTTGCGGGCCGAAACGTCCGTTTCAGTCATGTGGACCTTCGATCGGCGAGCAATTAGGTTCCGCAGCGGCCGTACGCCGGGAGAGCGACATACCGATGAAGCGCATGCGCAGACTGTTCGAGGCCATTTATCGGCTTTACGAGCATTCGGGCTTCGCGATGGCCGGCGCAGTGGCGTTCTCGTTTGTCGTTTCGCTATTTCCGTTTTGCATTTTTCTTGGCGCGCTGTCGGGTGTGTTCGGGGGGCGAGAGCTGGCGCAGGATGCGATTACTCAGCTCTTCGAAATCCTGCCGGCGCCGGTCGCGAAAGGTATCGCCCCGCAGGTCGAGGCGGTCATGGGATCGCGGCGTATCGATCTGTTGACGGTCAGTGCGTTTCTCGCGCTTTTCTTTGCAACGAGCGCCATTGAAACGTTGCGTGCGGCGCTCAACGGAGCCTACCGCGTTCACGAGACCCGGCCATATCCGCTTTGCTTGCTGGTGAGCATGCTTTTCGTTTTCGTCAGCGCGACATCGACGCTTGTGTTGACGTGGGCCGTCGTCGTCGGGCCGAGCGTCATCGGCCCGACAATCGCGTCGCAGTTTCAATCGGAGTGGATCAAGACGCTGTTCGACTCGACGGCGTTGGGACCGGGCGTTCGTTACGGACTGGCGGGTGCCGTCATTGCGGCGCAGCTGCTGGCGCTGCATTTGTGGCTGGCTGCGGGCAGGCGGCGACTCGCGGATGTCTGGCCGGGTGTCTTGCTATCGATCGTGCTGTGGCTCGCGCTTGCGGGGCTTTGGTCGCACTATCTTGAGATCACGAATTACTCGTTGTTCTACGCGGGTCTGTCGCAATTGATGGTCGCGCTGATTTTTTTCCAATTCACGGCGATCACGATCCTGCTTGGCGCTGAGTTCAATCGCGGCATTATGGAAATGAAGCGAATGCGGCGTGAGGCCGCCGAGCGCGCGGCGTTCGGGACCGGGTCGCCAAGCTGAGCCGGTCGGCGTTTTCCTATCCTCGTGGGAGAGGAGAGGGAGCACGACGGCTCCCTCATCCGGCCTTCGGCCACCTTCTCCCTAGGGAGAAGGAAAAAGTTAGCCCTGCTTCGGGCCGGCTTCGATGGCGTCTTCCAGTGTGCGCAGGCCGGTCGTTGGCGCGGATACGAGCACGGCCATGTTGCCCGGCTTGTGCTCGTTTTTCATCATGCGCATATGGGCCTTGGGGATCTGATCCCAGCCGAAAACCTCCGACATCGTCGGATCGATGCGCCGCTCGATCACGAGGCGGTTGGCTTGGCTTGCCTGCATCAGGTTTGCGAAGTGCGAGCCTTGGACGCGCTTCTGGTGCATCCACAGATAGCGAGCATCCATCGTCAGATTATAGCCCGTGGTACCGGCGCAAATGACGACCATGCCGCCGCGCTTCACAACCTGCACGGAGACTGCGATCGTCGATTCACCAGGGTGTTCAAAAACGCAATCGACGTTCACGCCCTTGCCGGTGATATCCCAAATGGCTTTGCCGAATTTGCGCATCTCCTGCAGCCACTCGTTGTATTCCGGCGTGCCGACTTTCGGGAGCTGCCCCCAGCATTTGAAGTCTTTGCGATTGATGACGCCTTTGGCGCCAAGCTGGAGCACGTAATCGCGCTTATCGTCTTCGGAGACGACGCCGATGGCATTTGCACCGGAGGTGGCGCAGAGCTGGACGGCGAAGGAACCGAGGCCGCCCGAGGCGCCCCAGACGAGAACGTTATGGCCCGGGCGCAGCACATGCGGACGATGGCCGAACAGCATGCGGTAGGCGGTTGCGAGCGTCAGCGTATAGCAGGCGCTTTCTTCCCAGGTTAAATGCTTCGGACGCTCCAGAAGCTGGCGGTCTTGCACGCGACAGAATTGGGCGAATGACCCGTCCGGCGTCTCATAGCCCCAGATGCGCTGGCTCGGCGAAAACATCGGATCGCCGCCATTACATTCTTCGTCGTCACCATCATCCTGGTTACAGTGAATGACGACCTCGTCGCCGACTTTCCAGCGCTTGACCTTGGAGCCGACCGCCCAAACGATGCCCGAGGCATCCGATCCGGCGATGTGGTAGGGCTGCTTGTGAACGTCGAACATCGAGATCGGCTTGCCGAGCGATGCCCACACGCCGTTGTAGTTGACGCCAGCAGCCATGACGAGAACGAGCACGTCGTGGCTGTCGAGTTGCCATGTCGGAACAACCTCGACCTGCATGGCCTTGTCGGGCTCGCCTTGCCGCTCCTTCCGGATGGCCCAGGCATACATGTTCTTCGGTACGTGCCCGAGCGGCGGGATCTCTCCGATCTCGTAAAGATCTTTCTTGACCCCAGTTTCGAGCGATTGGGCGGCTGACGCCGTCTCGGTTTTTGTTGCCATGGTCTGGCTCGACATAGGTGATTCGTCTCCGACATTCCCGCGACGAGGGCCGTTCTGGCTCGTCTTCTTCGCGTGCCCCGCCTCTGGACTGAGGGACCAATGTATGAAGCACGTTTTTGCGCTGCAATGAAGGGGTTGATGCCCGAAGTTAGCCGAGGATCAAGAAGTCCTTAACCGCGCACGCCTATCCTAAGCCTCTACAAGACTTGAGGCGTTTTGCCACCCGCTTGTTCGCCGCACGTCCGCCGACTGGATGACCGCTATGCAAGATTTATTGTGGCAGCTCAAAGATACGGACTCATTCACAATCTATCTGGCCGGGGCATTCACCATCGTCATTTTCTGGTTTATCCGGGAAATCGTCGATGCGCCGATGCTGGCGGTTGTCTCGGCACCGGTGATCATGGTGAGCGGTATTCTGTCGCCGCTTTTGTTTCGGGCGGAAATGATCACGCTCGCCTACGACACTGAGGCCAACACGGCCGCCACGGTGGCGGTCGGGAGCCTGGCCGGGCTGGTTGTGATCGTCGTGTCCAAATGGCTGTCGGCGCTCATCGCCGAGCGACAGGCACGGCGGGCAAAAATTACAGCCGTCACCGCGTCTTCGCGCATCAGGCGCTAGCTTGATTTTGTCGCCAGCTCGGCCCTATCCAGCGGAAAAGCGCGGCGAACTGCCGTTTTTGCCTTTCCGCGACATTCAGTTACTTTACAACCCCTTTCCTCGTTGTCCCAGAGCCGAGAGACGCCCATCGTGTCGGAAATAAAGACCTCAAGTCCAGCCAAAGGCAAAGACGGCAAACCTGAACGCGACAAGCCGTGGCTGTTCCGGACGTATGCCGGCCATTCGACAGCGGCCAAGTCGAACGCTCTCTACAAAAAGAACCTGTCGAAGGGGCAGACGGGCCTCTCGATCGCCTTCGATCTGCCGACGCAGACGGGCTACGATTCCGATCACGAGCTGGCGCGCGGCGAGGTTGGCAAGGTCGGCGTCCCAGTCTCCCACCTTGGCGACATGCTGACGCTGCTCGACGGCATCCCGCTCGATCAGATGAATACATCGATGACGATCAACGCAACGGCCGCGTGGCTGTTGTCGCTTTATATCGCCGTCGCCGATCAGACCGATGCGTCGCGGCTGAAGCTCACCGGCACTATTCAGAACGACATCATCAAGGAATACCTGTCGCGCGGCACCTACGTTTTCCCGCCCGAGCCGTCACTGCGGCTGATCAAGGATACGATCGTCTTTTCGACGAAGAACGTGCCGAAGTGGAATCCGACGAACGTCTGCTCCTATCACTTGCAGGAGGCGGGTGCGACGCCGGTGCAGGAGCTTGCCTACGCGCTGGCAACGGCGATCGCCGTGCTCGACACGGTGAAGGCGTCGGGCGAGGTTCCCGACGAAGAATTCAGCAATGTCGTCGGACGCATTTCGTTCTTCGTCAACGCGGGCATGCGCTTCGTCACAGAGATGTGCAAGATGCGCGCGTTCAATGAGCTTTGGGACGAGATCACCCGCG
The DNA here is from genome assembly GCA_035538995.1 of Hyphomicrobium sp. GTDB lineage: Bacteria > Pseudomonadota > Alphaproteobacteria > Rhizobiales > Hyphomicrobiaceae > Hyphomicrobium_B. The sequence goes on from DATLJG010000015.1 coordinate 6,136, forward strand.
AACGCTACGGCGTGACGAATCCCAAGCACCGCATGTTCCGCTATGGCGTGCAGGTGAACTCGCTCGGCCTCACTGAGCCGCAGGCCGAAAACAACGTCTATCGTATTCTGCTCGAAATGCTGGCGGTAACGCTGTCGAAGGGCGCGCGTGCACGCGCCGTTCAGCTTCCTGCCTGGAACGAGGCGCTGGGATTGCCGCGCCCGTGGGACCAACAGTGGTCGCTGCGCATGCAGCAGATCGTTGCCTACGAAACGGACCTTCTTGAGTACGGCGATATTTTCGACGGTTCGGTCGAAATCGCCAGGAAGGTTGCTGCACTCAAGGAAGAAGCCAAGGCCGAGCTTGCCACGATCGAGAAGATGGGCGGGGCCGTTGCTTCCATCGACTACATGAAGCGCCGCCTTGTCGAAAGCGGCACCGGTCGCCTTTCGCAAATCGAGAGCGGTGAGCTGACCGTCGTCGGCGTGAATAGATTTCAGGAAACGGAAGCATCACCGTTGTCGGCCGGATCGGATGCGATCATGGTCGTCGATCCTGCGGTCGAGGCCGAGCAGATTGAGCGTCTAAAGGCCTGGAAATCCAGTCGCGATGCAAAGAAAGTCGCGAAGGCAATTGCCGAGATTGAGCGCGCCGCGAAAGAGGGCCTCAATATTGTGGAACCATCAATCGCGGCCGCCAAGGCCGGGGTGACCACAGGCGAGTGGGGCACGACTCTGCGCAAGATTTTTGGCGAATACCGAGCGCCGACAGGCGTTGCGCAAGCCGCTGTCGTGCGCGAAGGGGCGCAGCTCGAAGCCGTCCGATCGTCGGTGGATGAGGTCTCGGATCGGCTCGGCCGACGGATCAAATTCCTCGTCGGCAAGCCGGGTCTGGATGGTCACTCCAACGGCGCCGAGCAGATCGCGGTACGAGCGCGCGACGTCGGTATGGAAGTCGTCTACGAGGGCATTCGTCTGACGCCGGCGCAGATCGTGCGGGCGGCGGTCGATGAAGCCGTTCATGTCGTAGGGCTTTCCATCCTTTCGGGATCGCATGTGCCACTCGTCAAGGACGTGATGGAGCGGATGCGCAAAGAGGGGCTGGACGATGTTCCGGTCATCGTCGGCGGCATCATCCCGCCGGAGGATGCGAAGGCCCTGAAGGCATTCGGCGTCGCGGCTGTTTACACGCCGAAAGATTTCCAGCTGAACGACATCATGGCCGATATCGTCCAACTCGTGGATCAGCACGCACAGCAGGCTGCCTGACGATCGTAATGGGTCTTTTGCGGAGCGACGGCTGCCATGTGGCCTCGGTGAGCATTGTCGGCCCATGAAGCTCTGGGTCCTGCTATTCTTGCTTCTCCTTGGGGTGGGTGTCGCCTGGGGCCTGGCGCGCGATTTGTTTTCGCAAGAGAAAAGCGTTGTGATCGGCACTGTCACCGCCGTCCATCCCGGATACTCCGTGTCCAAAGTGTTTTCGGCGACGGCGCCCAGCTACCGGGTGCGGTTGTCCGACGGCCGCGTTGTCGACGTTGCTGCACGGTTGCAACTGGCGCACACCGGCGATGAGATCCGCATCACGGAATGGATGACACCGTGGGGGCAGATCTGGTACACGCAGCGCGATTAAAAGGAGCTTTTGACGTGCGCGACGATGTTCGGCGGAGACTAGACCGGGCGATTTGGCTCGAACGCGCGAAATATGGGGCGATCGCACTTGGCGTGCTCGCAACCATCGGCATGGCGTTCGCCTATGAGACATTGGACCTGAAGGTCGACAATAAGGAAGTTGCGGGCAAGGTGACCGATATCGAGCCGCTGGTCACCAAATCGAGCACGGCCGAGGCTGAAGGAGAGAACGTGATTGTCCAACTGGACCACGGTCCTCTGGTCCGAGTGCTCGCGTACAAGTCTCGTGGGCTCAAGGTCGGAGATAAAATCGAGGTCATGGAGCATCACCATGCGACTGGCCGCGTGACGCATAGCCTAAAATAGGCTCATCGCGGCGTTGACGCAGCGCCTAGGGACGGTATAGATCGCCCCTCTCGCCCGCTTCGGGCGCAAGCCTCAGTGGCGGAACGGTAGACGCGGCAGACTCAAAATCTGCTACTCGCAAGGGTGTGGGGGTTCGAGTCCCTCCTGAGGCACCAATTTCCCCAAATATCATTTCTGAACGTATCGCTCGGCAACCGCCGATGCTCGTGTTGCGACGACCGGCGCGCGCCTTGACCCGGACGCTCGGCAATTTTTTATGACCGAGACGGCCAGATCAGCTCGTGGACGCTAAACTGCTGGTCGGAATCCGTCCAAACGCGCCGAGCCTCCCAACCTGCCGCGCGGGCCACGTCACGAAACTGCTCGATCGTATATTTGTACGAATTTTCCGTATGGATGCTCTCGCCAGCTTTGAAGCGGAACATACGATCGCAGACATCCACCTTTTGAGCTCGGCTGCTGACGAGGTGCATCTCGATGCGGCCTTTCAGGGGATCAAAGATCGCTTCGTGACGGAAATGACTTTCTTCAAAATTTGCACCGAGTTCGCGATTGATGCGGCGGAGAAGGTTCAAGTTGAATGATGCGGTGATGCCCGCTGCGTCGTTGTAGGCGCGGACCAAATTGCGCGGATCTTTTTTCAGATCGACGCCGATGATCAGTCGTCCGCCTTCTCCGAGCGCATGGCCGAATACGGTGAGCAGACCTTCGGCTTCTTTCGGCGACAGATTGCCGATCGTCGAGCCCGGAAAGAACCCGGTCTTCCGTCGTGCTGCTAAGTCATCAGGCAGGGCGATCGGCTGCGAGAAATCCGCAACGATGGGCCGCACATCGAGCGCCGCATAGCGATCGGCGAGCCGGGCCTCCGCATCGATCAATGCCGCCTCGGAGACATCGATCGGGACGTATGCGATCGATGCGCTAATACGGTCCAAAAGGATTTCGGTTTTCAGGCTCGATCCGGAGCCGAACTCAACCAGGAGCTCACCTTCGCCGATCGTATCGACCATCTCGCCGGCGTGCGCTTTCAGGATGCCGGCTTCGGTGCGGGTCGGATAATACTCCGGCAGGCGCGTGATTTCTTCAAACAAGGCGCTGCCGCGTGCGTCGTAGAAATAACGGCAAGGCAGAGATTTTTGAGCCTTCGAGAGCCCTTCGATGACGGCCTGCGCGAATTCGGATTCGATCTCGTCCAGGTCGTCGCGCGTTTTCGTAAGGGTTTGAGTACGGCTCATCATTCGATCTCCGAGGCGAGGCGCAGACCGGTGAATTGCCAGCGCTGATGGGGGTAGAAGAAATTGCGATA
>DATLJG010000016.1:0-10184 GCA_035538995.1 Hyphomicrobium sp.
TTGACCGCCAGTGCTTCGCGATTGCTGCAGATGATCGTGTCGTCGAGCAGGCTATACCCAGGCGCCAGTGATTTTTCGGCACTGAATGCAATGGCCGGACCGTTCTGAACCCGGCGTTGCAGCATTGCCAACGAATAGTCGTCATCAACGCCGACGGCGGCAACCTCCGCGCCCTGCACCAACCGCTCCTTCACCGCGGCATAGCCCTCGATCGAACCATGCCGGTCGAGGTGATCGGGCGTGATATTCAGCATCACGCCGATCGTCGGCTTCAGCGTTGGCGTCAGATCGATTTGGAACGACGACATCTCGATAACGTGGAAACGGTCGGGCGACGGTTCGTCCAGCGTCAGAATTGGGTATCCGATGTTGCCGCCGAGTTGTACGTCGTGCCCTGCATAACGAAGAATATGCGCGATGAGCGCGGTCGTCGTCGATTTGCCGTTGGTGCCGGTGATGGCGATGAACGGAGCGTTCGGAGCCGCCTTTGCTCTTTCGCGCGCAAAGATCTCGATATCACCGATAATCTCGACGCCATTCGCGCGCGCCTTCTGAACCGTCCAATGCGGTTCGGGATGCGTCAACGGTACGCCCGGCGCCAAGACCAGCGCCGCAAATCGCGACCAGTCCGCCTGCGAGAGATCCTCAAGAGGGACGTCCTCGCGCTCCGCCGCTTCGCGGCCGGCCGCGCCGTCATCCCAGGCGGCAACAGATGCGCCGCCAGCGGCAAGCGCGCGCGCGGCAACGATCCCGGAGCTACCCAGGCCGAACACCGCGACGGCTTTGCCATGAAATGACGTGGCGCGAATCATCGTCGGAAATCTATCGCATCTCACGTGGCTTGGCTGGGGTCCTAGCGCAACTTCAGCGTCGAAAGGCCGATGAGCGCCAGAATGACGGCAATGATCCAGAACCGGATGACGACCGTCGATTCCTTCCAACCCTTCTGCTCATAATGGTGGTGCAGCGGCGCCATCTTGAAGACGCGCTTCCCGGTCCATTTGAACGATACCACTTGGATAATGACGGACAGCGTCTCCAGGACGAACAGCCCCCCGACAACCGCCAGCACGATCTCATGCTTGATCGCCACCGCGATAGCACCGAGCGTGCCGCCCAGGGCCAGCGAGCCGGTATCCCCCATGAAGATCATCGCGGGCGGCGCGTTGAACCACAGGAAGCCGAGTCCCGCCCCAATCAGCGCACCGCAAATGACGGCAAGCTCGCCGGTTCCGGGCACATGATGGATTTGCAGATAGCCGGCGAACCTGGCGTTGCCCGAGAGGTAGGCGATGATGCCGAACGTCGCCGCTGCGATCATCACCGGCACAATCGCCAAGCCATCGAGGCCGTCCGTCAGATTGACGGCGTTGCCCGCGCCCGCGATCACGAACATCGCCAAAAGAATATAGAAAGGCCCGAGATCGAGAATGAGATCCTTGAAGAAGGGGAACGTCAAATCGGTGTCGAGCCCCTTGGGGCCGAGCTTCATCAGCGTGTAACCGGCGATAGCGGCAACCAGCGCCTCCAGCAGAAACCGCGATCGGCCCGAAAAGCCGTCCGACGAACGCTTCGTGACTTTCAGAAAGTCGTCGTAGAAGCCGATCGCACCGTAACAGATGGCAACACCGAGAACCACCCAGATGTAGCCGTTCGAAAGCTGCGCCCATAGCAGCGTCGATACGGTGATCCCGGCAAGAATCATCAGCCCGCCCATTGTCGGCGTGCCGCGCTTCAGCAAATGCGTTTGCGGTCCGTCATCACGGATTGGCTGACCTTTGCCCTGCTTGACGCGCAAGAGATCGATGATCGCCGGACCGAACATCATCACGAACAGCAGCGCCGTGAAGGTCGCCCCGCCCGATCGGAATGTAATGTAGCGAAAGACGTTCAGCGCGCTGACCTGATCGCTGAAATTGACGAGCTCATAGAGCATGCGCGCCGAATTCTCCCCCCTCTAGGCCGAGATCCTGTCTACGAGACAGAGCTCTCGGTCCCGAACCGTGACTTCAACGCGGCAACGATCGCACCAAGGCGAGTGCCGTTCGATGCCTTTACGACAATCGCGTCGCCGCCCTGCAAGTTTGCCGCGACGGTATCCTCTAGAGACGAGGACGTTAAAGCGTAACCGCCTTTTTTGGACGCCGGTAGGGCATCATAAAGGCCCTTCATGTGCGGTCCGCAGGCAAATATGAGGTCGATACCGGCTTCATCCACCGCATCTTTCAAGCCCGCATGCAGCGCCGGCGCATCGAGGCCAAGCTCCAGCATATCGCCCAAGACCGCGATTCTACGGGGAAATTTCTCTCTCGGAAGCGAAGCTAGGGTGGCCAACGCGGCTCGCATCGAAGCCGGATTTGCGTTGTAGCTCTCATCAATGAGGAGCACCTCACCTCCATCGATTCGGAGCAGGCTTCGCGCACCGCGACCTATCGGCGGCTGAAGATTAGCGAGCACCGCGAGCGCCCGGTCAATTTCGGCCCCAACCGCGGCGAGCGCGGCAACGACCGAAAGGGCATTTTCAGCGATATGCCGTCCCGGCGTCGCCAAACGCAGCGGAACGCGCCGCGATCCCAGTCGAACGACCATCTCGCTTCGATCATGGCCGAGCTTCAAGTCTTCGCCGCCGACATCGGCCTTCTGATCGAACCCGAACGTTACGGACTGCGCACCCAAACGCTCCGCAATGGTTTTCAGGCGGCTCGCATACGGATTATCGTATTTGATGATCGCTTGGCCGCCCGGCTCCAGCCCTTCGAAAATTTCAGCCTTCGCGTCCGCGATTCCCTCGACCGACGGAAAATGTTCGAGATGCACGGCTTCGACCGTGGTGACGATTGCTGTATGCGGACGAACCATTTTTGTCAGCGGCCGGATTTCATTGGCATGGTTCATGCCGATCTCGAAGACACCGTAGCGCGTCTGGCGTGGCATGCGTGCCAGCGTCAGCGGAACGCCCCAGTGATTGTTGTAGGATTTTTCCGAAGCATGCGTCGGGCCGAGCGCCGAGAAACACGCGCGTAGCATTTCCTTCGTTCCCGTCTTGCCGGCGCTACCGGTCACCGCGACGATGCGAGCGTCCTCATGCAATCGCGCGCGTGCTGCCCGGCCGAGTGCTTCGAGTGCGGTCAACGGATCGGGCACGCGAAACAGAGTGCCGTCATCCGCACCACGCTGATACGTGTTGGCGACAAGCGCCGCCGCCGCACCGGCTTTGAATGCCGCCGACACGAACTCGTGGCCGTCCCGTTGATCCTTCAACGCCACGAAAAGGTCTCCGGCGACGAGCGATCGCGTATCGATCGAAATACCGGATACGAAACCCTCAGCGCCGCCGTCTGGCTCGATGCCAAGCACGGCACTCAGATCTGAAAAGCTCCAGAGAGGTTGCATTGATGGTCAGCCTTCGAGCGCCCGCCGCACTTCATCGTGATCGGAAAACGGAACAGTGCGATCACCGATAATCTGGCCGGTTTCGTGTCCCTTGCCTGCAATCAAAACGACGTCCCCTGGCTGCATCATGCCGACGGCGGTCGCGATGGCCTCGCCCCGTCCGCCGATTTCCAGCGCCCCCGTCGCACCTGCTAGAATTTCACTGCGGATCGCAGCTGCATTCTCGCTGCGCGGATTGTCGTCGGTTATGATTGTAACGTCGGCCTTCTCCACCGAAATGCGCCCCATGATCGGCCGCTTGCCTTTGTCGCGATCGCCGCCGCAGCCGAAAACCGAAATCAGCCGCCCCGTCGCGAACGGTCGGCAGGCATCGAGAGCCGCTGTCAATGCCTCGGGTTTGTGGGCATAATCGACGACCGCGAGCCCTCCGTTTCGCTGCCCGATGATTTCCAGCCGTCCCGGAACGCCCTTGAGGCTGTCCAATGCCGCGAGCACAGTGGCTGTGTCTTCACCTATCGCGATGGCGAGCCCCGCCGCTACCAGCGCATTCTCGGCTTGATAAGCGCCGACGAGCGGCAAGCGAACGTCATACGTGTGGCCGCCGGACTCGACCTCCAGCCGTTGTTGAAAGCCGTCGCGCGCCAACGATGTCCGCTTCAACGTCTCGCCAGACGTCCCGACCGTCAGAACACGAAGCCCACGCGCAATGGCGGCCGCGATGACGTCGGCGAAACGCGCACCATCGGTATTGATGACAGCAGGCTGGCCCGGCTGCAGAAGCTCCGTGAACAGCCGAAGTTTGGCGTTCAGGTAGGCGTCTTCCGTCGGGTGATAATCCATATGGTCGCGGCCGAGATTCGTGAATGCCGCCGCCGCCAGCTCAACACCGTCCAGACGGTTTTGGTCGAGTCCGTGTGATGAGGCCTCGAAGGCAAGATGCGTGATGCCTTCGTCCGCCAAGCCGGCGAGCGTCGTATGCAGCGTCACCGGATCGGGCGTCGTTAGTGATCCATAGACTGCACCATCGGGCTTCACGATTCCGATCGTACCGAGCGACGCCGATTTGTGACCAAGGTGTGCAAAGATCTGTCTCGTAAACTCGGCGACCGACGTTTTCCCGCTGGTTCCCGTCACCGCCACCGCGACGCGCGGCTGCCGCTGCGCGAACCGAGCCGCAATTTTTGCCAACGCAGCTCTCGGATTATCGACTTTGATCAGCGCGACGCCGTCAGGAACGGCGACGTCCTTGCCCTTTCCGACGATAATGGCTGCAGCGCCCCGCGCGACCGCATCCGGAACGAAATCGGCGCCGTCGGCTTTCGAACCTGGCAAGCCCGCGAAGATCGCTCCCGCTCCGACCGTGGAACTAACGGCGGTTATTCCTGTGACCTGAATGGAATCGGTGCCGGGCGGCCGTTCGATGTCAGCCGGCAGAACATCGCTAAGCCGCATGACACCCCACGTCGTCTCGACCGCTCATCATTGCCCCGGATAGACCCACCATTGATTAGATACGTGGCGAAAGCGCTCGCCGTCAAATCAAGCCCGGAGCGCTCATTCGGTCGCCGCAACGGTCATCGGCGCAACGCCAAGCTGCCCCGCGATACGAGCGATCAGCCGGCCCGTGACCGGCGCCGCGGTATAGCCTGCTGTATGCTGCCCGTGTGTCCCCTTAATGCCTTTCGGCTCGAACAGCACGACGAACGTCAAATACTGCGGATCATCCATCGGAAATGCGCCGAGAAACGACGAAATCACCGCCTTCGAAGAATATCCACCCGCCTTCGGAAGATCCGCCGTTCCGGTTTTGCCGCCGACGCGATAGCCCGGCACATCCGCCTTGTGGCCTGTGCCGTCGGGAGCGGTGACGTTGAGGCGCATCATTTGCGCCATCTCGCGCGAAGTCAGCGGTGAAATAATCGGCTTTTCGTCCAAGGCGTTGCTGTCGAACTTCCTCAGGAATGTCGGATGCACCGGCTTGCCGTTGTTGAGGATCGTCGCTGCCGCAGCAGCAAACTGCAAAGGCGCCACGGCAATACCGTGCCCATAAGCTGCGGTAATCGTCTCGGCCCGCCCCCAATTTTTCGGCAATTGCGGCGGCGAGACCGCACCTTCCTCCGTGCGGAGTTGCGTCAAAAGCCCGAACTTGCCCAGGAAGCCCGTGAGCTTATCGGTCCCGGCCTGAAGCGCCAGCATACCCGCGCCAATGTTCGACGAATGCGTGTAAATCTCCGTCACACTCAGTGGCCGGTTCGCCGAATGGAAATCGGTGACCTTGAACCGCCCGACTTGCAGCGGTTGGCGCACGTCGATCATCGTATCCGGCTTCACAATGCCTTCGTCTAAAGCCATTGCGATCGTAAACGTCTTGAACACTGAGCCAAGCTCATACGTCCCGACGGTCATCCGGTCCATGTGCGTCTTGTCGAGCGCCTGCGTTGGCCACGCCGGATCGACACGTGGGATAGACGAGCTTGCAAGCACTTCACCGGTCTTGATGTTGAGCACGACTCCGGCTGCGCCCTTGCTGCGGTAGAGCTTTTCGCCGGCGATGAGTTCGTCTTCCAGCGCATGCTGAACGCCAATATCGAGCGACAGCCGGACTGGCGCGCGCGATGACAGGACTGCTGAATGCACGGGATCGACGCCAACCTTGTCGTCGATATATTTTTCAATGCCGGTGAGCCCCCGGTTATCGACATTGACAGAGCCGAGCAGATGCCCCGCCAGCTTGCGCGATGGATATGCCCGCTTCAATTCGTAACGGAATGACAAGCCGGGCAAGCCGAGGTCATGCACCTCCTGCGCGATCTTCGGCGACACGCCACGCCGCACCCAGATAAAGCGGCGCGAGCGGTCCGAGATGGAGCGCAACAGATCTTTCTGATCGATGTCCGGTAAAACGGTCGCCAGCTTCTCGACCAGTTCATCGCGATCGAGGACGACGCCCGGATCGACATAGATCGACGGCGCCTCGAGATCGGTCGCCAAAAGACGTCCATTGCGATCGACGATATCCGGACGGCTGAAGCTTGTCGCTACGGCCTCCGATACCGCGAGCGTCACATTGGACTGATGATTGAGCGCCAGCGTCGCCAAATGAATGGCAACCTCGGCAAAGGCAAAAAACAGGAAAGCGTAGACGCCAATCTCGGCGGCACTTCTGGTGCGGCGCTTGCGTGCTTCCTCGCCGCTCCCGTGGTCGGCGCCCATCGCGACATCAACGACCATTTGGACGGTCCTGCTGCTCGTTGAGCGACACCTCGCGGCCATCGACGAATTGATCGACACGCGGCGGCGCGAGACCAATCTGTCTCGCGATCGTGTCGATCCGGCCCGGGCGCGCCAGCGTGCCGCGTTCCGCCTTGAGAACGGCAATGTCGTCGCGCGCCTGTTCCGCGATACGTTCTTTCGCGTGCACCTCGGCTTCGAGGCGGCGTGTGTCATAGTTAAGACCGTAAAGAAGGAGCGCGCTGGAAATCGCGAAGAAGAAAGCGGCAACGTTTAAAAGACGCATCGACTTTGTCCCGAAATTGACTCCGGTGACAACCGAGACACTAATCGCGCAAGCCGACAAAACCCAGCGTTGCGAGATCAAGAGGCCAAGGGTCTGCCTCTGTCCGGACTGCCGCCCTGAGCCGTGCCGACCGAGCACGCGGGTTCACATCCAATTCACCTTTAGAAGGTGTTAACGGGCGCGAGTTAACAATTCGAAAACTTGGCGCAGCGCTTTTTATCGAATCTGGAGGCAAATGCCGGGACCGCGACGCAGTTTTTCCGCTGCGCTCGGCGATAAATTTCTTAACGATCCGGTCTTCCAGGCTGTGAAATGAAACGACAACCAGACGGCCTCCTGGCTTCAAAATTCTTTCCGCCGCCGATAGTGCGCTCGCCAGCTCGCCAAGCTCGTCGTTGATGTAGATCCGAAGCGCCTGAAACGTCCGCGTCGCCGGGTGCCGCCCGTCGACCTTGCGGCCATGAAAAACGCGCGACACGGCATCGGCCAGTTCTAGCGTCCGCGCAAAGGCCGCATCCGCGCGCCGCTTCACGATCGCCCGCGCGATTGACCGCGATTTATGTTCTTCGCCGAACGTGTAAATGACGTCGGCGATGTCCTCTTCGGACGCGGTATTGACGAAGTCGGCGGCGCTCATGCCTTCGCTCGACATGCGCATGTCGAGAGGCCCATCATGCTGAAACGAAAATCCGCGTTCCGCATCGTCGAGCTGCATCGACGAAACACCGATATCGAGAACGACACCGTCTGGCTGAACGTCTCCCAGCGTGTCGCGCGCCACCTCGTCAAGCTGACCAAACGGCGACTGAACGAGCGTCAATCGCGTTTCGAACTCGGCAAGCATCGGCGTTGCCCCGCGAATCGCATTCGGATCGCGATCAAGCGCCAGGACCTTGCAATTTGCTGCGTGGAGAATGGCGCGTGTATATCCGCCCGCGCCGAACGTCCCGTCGATATAGGTCTCGCCGTCCTTCGGCGCCAACGTTTGCAGCACTTCCGAGACAAGCACGGGAATGTGGCGCGGAGACTTTTCAGTCGGCCCCAGCGAGGCTCCCTCTGCCCCGCCACCGCGCGTCATTCCCGTACTCCCTCGTCGCCGTCGTCCGCTGATGGACGGCTACCCGCTGCGAAAAGTTTGCGCGTCACCTGAACTTTGCTTCGCGCTTCCGCCCGTCGCTTTTCGAAGCGCCCAGGCTCCCACATCTGAAACTTGTCACCGAGGCCAACAAACGTGACGGCGGCGTCCAGGCCGGCGTGGACCCGAAGCCCTTCAGGAAGGACGATGCGCCCGTCGCCGTCGATCGTGAGAATTTGGACGTCGCCATAGAGCGCGACAGAAAGCTCGTCGCGCTCATCCGAATAGTCCGGCAGGCCCGCGAGAAGCCCATCGATCTTCTTTGCAAGTCTTTCGCCGCCTGCATCGAGCGCAGGAGCATCGAGCGAGGGGTAGCAGTAGAGACCACCCGCGTAGCCGTCGCGTTCGAGAACGGAGCGAAATGAGGCGGGAATGGAAACCCGCCCTTTGGCGTCGATCTTGTTTGTGAATGTCGAGACAAAGCGGTCCATCTCCCAGCTAACGAATACTCGCCCTCCTCACTCGCTACTGGTCGTTACGCTTCGGTTGGCTCTGGCACTCGCCGGAGCCGGAAATCTTGTTTCGGGCGCGCGGAACGCGTGTCGCCCAAAACCTCTCTTAGTTGGCTCCGGCGACTCCGCTTCGCGGAGCCGGCCGCCGGAGCCGGAAAATCCCGTTTTGGGCGGCCGGCGCGCGGAACGCGTGTCGCCCAAAACCAGTAAAGAGCCGTGGCGGTCGCTCAGATCTGGGCCCTCTACCAAACCGGCGCCCTGCCACGGTGTCCTGCCCGGTGCGGTCGGGCATTCATGGGATCGCATGGGATAATGTGGTCGTCAACGGTTTATTAAGGAAATTTACGCCGAGACGCGGAATTGCACCATGCCTCGACGACCGCCCCGACCGCATGGCGCGGTGCCGAATGCTAAGACCGACAACAATTCAATTGGTTAGCGGTTGTTCGCAACGTCCGGGCTTGATCGCCGGAAAAAGAAGCGCATGTTCAGTGAATCAGCGAAGCGGGGCGCACGAACCGGTGCCAAGGCTTTTCGCATAGCCGGGGGCACCACAGCTCATGGGTGCCAACATGGCGAATCCCAAACCAGCAGCCGACTCAAAGCATCACGTCCTTTATCCAGGCACGGACCTTCGCTGGCCCGCCTCAAGTATCTGGCGCGATGACGAGCCAGCGATCCGCAAGATTACCAACTCCGACGTATGGGACTCACTCGCCAAAGGCATCGACGATTTCCGCGCGATGCCGACGCACGTCTTTTTCGCGTGCATTATTTATCCCGTGGTCGGACTCATCCTGGCGCGGTTCATCTTCGGTTACGAATTGCTGCATCTGATCTATCCGATGGCCGCCGGCTTTGCGTTGCTCGGTCCCTTCGTCGCGATCGGACTTTATGAATTGAGCCGCCGACGCGAACTTGGGTTGGATATGTCTCCGGCGCGCGCCTTCGACGTTTTGCATCGGCCGAGCATCAGCGCCATCTGGCGACTCGGAATCGTACTCGCGGCGATCTTCGTCGGGTGGCTTTACACCGCCAACCTGATCCACACACAACTTTTCGGCGGCGAGATTTCGTCGCCAAGTCAGTTCTGGAATCAGCTGACGACGACGACCAAGGGAACGCAACTCATCATAGCCGGCAACCTCGTGGGCTTTGTATTTGCAGTGGTGGTCTTGGCGATCAGCGTTGTGTCCTTCCCGATGCTCGTTGATCGCAATGTCAGCGCTGCAACCGCAGTCCGAACGTCGGTCCGCGCCACGCTTGAAAACCCGGAGCCCATCGCGCTTTGGGGCTTGATCGTCGCGATCAGTCTGTTGCTCGGCGCCATACCATTCCTGCTTGGACTTGCGATCGTTCTGCCGATCCTCGGGCATGCAACGTGGCATCTCTATAGGAAGCTGGTCGAACCCGAGGCACCGCTCTAAGCAGCGTAAAGCAGGGGTGACTCGCATGACTCGTTGGAGAGTGGCGGCGTTCGTCTACGGGATCGTGTGCTACGTTGCGTTTTTCGCGACGTTCGTCTACGCGATCGCCTTCGTTGCAAACGTCATCGTGCCCAAAACCATCGACTCGGGCGAAGTCATACCTGCCCGTGAGGCATTCGCCGTCAACGTCGTGCTCCTGCTCATCTTCGCTCTTCAGCACAGCGTCATGGCGCGTAAACCGTTCAAGCAATGGTTGGCTC
>DATLJG010000017.1:0-8007 GCA_035538995.1 Hyphomicrobium sp.
GGCAGCCTGGCCGGCCGTCTTCGCGAACAGGCAAACGCCACCCGAGAGCGAGCGGACGCAACGCAGGCGCTTTACGAATTTTCAGGCAAGCTTTCCGCAGCGACAAAAATCGACGATGTGCTTTGGCTGCTCGCCGCCCAATCGGCTGCCGTCGTCAAAGGGAAATCGATCATTCTTCTGGAGCAAGCTCATGAGTTGTCCATCGCTGGCGGTTGGCCACCGGAAGACACATTGGGAACTGCCGACTGGGCCGCGGCCCGGTGGGCCCATCGCAATGGCGAACCGGCGGGGCGTCTGACCGAAACGATGCCGTCGGCGGTCTACCAATTCCGACCCTTGACGTCGTCGACGGGGACGGCGGGTGTGCTTGGCGTCATGCCCGGAGAAGAGGAGGACGCTTTGCCTTCCGCCACAGCAAGCGCACTTCAGTCGTTTGCCGATCAAGCCGCTATTGCCATAGAGCGCACCCGACTGGTCGAGCAGGCCGCCGAAGCTGCAACCGCAGCCGAAAGCGAACGCCTTCGTGGCGCACTTCTCTCATCTATTTCACACGACCTCCGCACGCCCCTCGCGTCCATTCTCGGCTCGGCAACGAGTCTACGCCAGCTCGGCGACCGCATGCGAAAGCAGGATCGCGCCGACCTCCTTGCGACCATCGAAGAGGAAGCAACCCGTCTTTCGTCGTTCGTCTCCAACCTGCTCGAGATGATGAAACTCGAAACGGGCGCACTCGACATCCGGCGCGATTGGGTGGACGTGGCCGACGCCGTTCGCGGGGCCGTCGCCCGGGCCAATAAAAGCTTTCCGACACGGCGCACAGAGACGTTCATTCCTGCCAAGTTGCCGCTTATTCGTGGGGATGCGGCTCTGCTGGAGCAAGTGCTGTTCAACCTGCTCGACAATGCGCACAAATACAGTCCACCAGAGTCGGTGACCCGTGTCAGCATCACCTTGGCCACCGGCGGCGCGCTGCATATTGTGGTGGCCGACGAAGGCATCGGTATTCCGTCCGATGCGTTGAACCGGGTCTTCGATAAATTCTATCGTGCGCACGTTGGCGACGGTCGCCAACCCGGCACGGGCCTCGGTTTGTCGATCTGTGCTGGCATAATTTCCGGCATGGGCGGAACGATAACGGCGCAAAGCCCCATAGCCAAAGGAAAGGGTACCGAAATTTCGATCCTGCTTCCATCCGGCGAGGACAGCGCCGCTGCGGAGAGCGCTCCTGAGGACGTGGCATGACTGGTGCGCGCATCCTTGTCGTCGATGACGAACCGCAAATCCTGAGATTTTTGAAGCCGAGTCTGACGGCCGCGGGATATGACGTCATCGTAGCGACGACGGGCAAGGACGCATTGAAAGCCGCCGCCACGCAATCGCCGGACGTCATCCTGCTTGATCTTGGTCTTCCCGATATGGACGGCAAGGAAGTGATCAGCGACATCAGGAACTGGTCCAAGACGCCGATACTGGTGCTCTCGGCGCGGGATCGAGAGGCGGAGAAGATCGCGGCATTCGATCTTGGCGCCGACGACTACGTAAACAAGCCGTTCGGAATTGGCGAGCTTACCGCGCGCTTGAGAACGGCGCTTCGTCATGCTGCACAGCAAGCTTCAGAACAAACGCATTTTAAATCCGGCGCCCTTGAGGTGGATGTTCTCGCGCATAAAGTGACGCTCAACGGTGCGCCCGTAAAACTGACGCCAAAGGAGTTCGAGCTGCTCGCCATTCTGGTTCGCAATGCCGGACGCCTGTTGACTCACCGCCAGATTCTCACGGCCGTCTGGGGGGCCGCTCATACCGAAGATCTTCAGTACTTGCGTGTCTTCATCGGTCAATTGCGTCAAAAGCTGAAAGCCTCGGCCAATGCGCCGGAACTCATCCTGACCGAACCGGGAATCGGTTACCGCCTGAGTGTCGAAACGGATTGAGCGCGTGTTCCGCTTAGGCCCGGTGAAGCAAATGCAACTATGCTTCGCCACCCGCGATGAGGTCTCGGCGCCCATTATGGAGCGCCGAGTTACCCGCCCGACGTGCCTTAGATGACGCCAAAAGCCTGCATGGCCTCTGCGACCCTTTCAAAGCCCGCGATGTTGGCACCCAACACGTAATTGCCCGGCACCCCGTATTCCTCTGCGGTTTCAGCACAACGGTCGTGAATGTCCCGCATGATATCGGCAAGGCGCGTTTCAGTCCGCTCGAACGTCCAACTGTCACGCGATGCATTCTGCTGCATTTCGAGCGCCGAAGTGGCGACGCCGCCAGCATTTGCCGCCTTGCCGGGGCCGAATAGAACGCCGGCCTCTTGGAACAGCTTCACGGCTTCGGGCGTGCACGGCATATTGGCCCCCTCGCCCACCGCGACGACGCCATTGGCGATCAACGATTTGGCGCCCTTCCCGGTCAACTCGTTCTGCGTTGCCGACGGCATAGCGACGTCACAAGGTACTTCCCAGATCGATCCCTTCTCGACGTAATGGACGCCGCGATCGCCCTTGGCTTTGACATAGTCCGAAATGCGTCCGCGCCGCACTTCCTTGATCTCTTTGACGAGGTCAAGATCGATGCCGGCTTCATCGACGATGTAACCATTGGAATCCGAGCAGGCGACGACCTTGCCGCCAAACTCCTTGATCTTCTCGATCGTGTAGATCGCGACATTTCCCGATCCGGAAACAACGGCGCGCATGCCGTCGAAGTTCTTGCCGCGCGTGACCAGCATCCGCTCCACGAAATAGACCGCACCATAACCGGTCGCTTCCGTGCGCGCCCGCGAGCCGCCATAGACGAGCCCTTTACCGGTCAACACGCCGGCCTCGTAACGGTTGGTGAGCCGCTTGTATTGGCCGAACAGATAGCCGATTTCGCGTGCACCGACTCCGATATCGCCGGCGGGAACGTCCGTATATTCGCCGAGATGGCGGTAAAGCTCCGTCATGAACGACTGGCAGAAGCGCATGACTTCGCCATCCGAACGATCGCGCGGATTGAAATCCGATCCACCCTTGCCGCCGCCGATCGGCATGCCGGTCAGAGCGTTCTTGAAAATTTGCTCGAAGCCCAGGAACTTGATGATCCCGATATTCACGGACGGATGGAATCGCAGGCCACCCTTGTACGGCCCCAACGCGGAATTGAACTGGACGCGAAACCCTCGATTGATCTGAACGCGGCCGGCATCGTCGACCCAGGGGACGCGAAAAATGATCTGCCGCTCCGGTTCGCAGATCCGTGCGATCAGCGCTTTGTCTGCGTATTCCGGATGCTTGGCGATGACGCGGCCCAGACTTTCAAGCACTTCCTGCACGGCCTGCAGGAATTCCGATTCGCCCGCATTTCTGCGCAGGACATCATCGACAATAGGCTGCAGCTTCTCATCAATCGTCGTCAAAGGTCTCTCCAACAAAGTCACGAATTCCTTCCCCCTTTTTTGGTTCTTGGCGGCTTGAACAAGCCACTAGACAATTTCCTAGCGGATGACCAGTGCGCAAGGCGGCGCTGCGCGCACAGCATGGCGAGCGTGGCGATGCCACGCCGCCGTTCGTTCGGTTGTGAGCAGTTATGGAGGGGAACTACGGACGCGCAAAGCTCAGTCTGTCGCTCCGACGCGGAAAGGCGGACGGTAAAATAAGCGGCGCTGCCCACATTAACTAAGAAGCGCTTATAGTGATGTTGGCGACGGCAGAGCTGCCTCGACGTGCACACGGAAAATGCTGAGGAGCACGTCACCGCCACCCAAGGCAAGACGAGCGTTCTGAGCGCCGCGCAAGCGCAGAGCTTGACACGGCGCCCGATGCCATTGGCGGATTATTTCGCCCAGGCGGAGCAGCGGATCACGGTGCAAAAATTGCCGCGTTTGAAGGTCGGGTCCTTATCCGCAAGGACATCAGCCTTGACGTTCCCAAACGTCGTGTCCGGCTTGTGCTTGATGCCGTCATAGAAGGCCTGGATGATGTCTTCCTTGAATTGAGCGCTGCGCGGATGCGCGTGAACGACAGCATCGCGTTCGGCGTCGGAATAATCGGAGTAGGTAAGTCCCAGCACATCCATTTCGACGCCGGCCGTGACCAATGCCACGACCGGGTGCATGTGCTGAGGAATGCCAGGCGTCGTATGCAAAGCGATCGCGGTCCAGACCGTATCCAAATCCGATTGTGCGATTCCGCGGCTGCGAAGGAAATCGCGGGCAGCGTTTGCGCCGTCGACCTCGAAACGCTCGTTCCCACTGCTGTGATCCGGCATCAAGCCGACGTCGTGAAACATCGCACCGGCGTACAGCAACTCGGGATCGAACTTCAGCCCGCGCCGCTTACCTGCCAACGCGCCGAAATAATACACACGGCTCGAATGGTGAAAGAGAAGGGGCGTTTCTGAAGCTCGCACGAACTCGGTGATCTCGCGGGATAGTTTGCTGTCGGGAATGTCCACGCCTTCGATATTCAATGTCATGTCACATCTCCTGACAAATGGCTGGCAGAAGAACTAGGCGTCCGCTACAGTGTCCGCAATCCACGTAATACGACAATTACAGACAATATCTGACCGAGGCGGACATGGCACGCAATGGAACCAAGACAGTCGCCATCGTGGCGATGCCGGGCGTGCAATTGCTCGATGTCTCCGGCCCGCTCGATGTGTTCGCTGAAGCCAATGTGCAATCCGGCAAGGTGGTTTACCGGCAGGTGGTCGTCGGGCGGACGCGAGGACAGATTCAGTCGTCATCAGGAGTGCGGATTCTTCCCGATCTTGTCATCGGCGAGTCATGCGAGGAAAAGATTGATACGCTGCTCGTCGCTGGATCGCCAACCGCATCCGTCTTGAAGCCTGATAAAGCTGCCGTTCAATGGCTTCGTGAGACGGCCCCGAAAGCACGCCGGTTTGGGTCTGTTTGCGCCGGTGCGTTTCTGCTGGCCGCCGCTGGTTTGCTCGATCGTCGGCGCATCACGACCCATTGGTCGGTCGCTCGGAGATTAGCGGAGGCCTACCCGTCCATCACAATTGACGAGGATGCAATTTATGTCCGCGACGGCAGGTTGCGGACAGCAGCGGGCGTAACATCGGGCCTGGATCTGGCGCTCGCTCTGGTGGAAGAAGATCTCGGAAGCGAAGTTGCGAAGAACGTCGCGGCGCAGCTGGTCATGTTTTTCAAACGGCCAGGCGGCCAGATGCAATTCAGCCGCAAATCCGAGGCGGCCCCGGCAGGCCGGTCGGCGCTTCAGGAAGTTCAGCGCTGGGTCGTGGCCAATCCGGCAGCGCCTCACAGCGTCGCCAGTTTGGCGAACCGAATGGCTCTGAGTCCTCGGCATTTCGCGCGACTGTTTCGCAGTGAAGTCGGGATGACGCCGGCAGCGTGGATCGAACTCTCACGCATTGCGGCCGCGCGGCGATTATTGGAAGAGGGCAAGGCTCCGAAAGACGTGGCGGTGCGATGCGGCTTCGCTGGTATCGACACGTTGCGCCGCTCGTTCGCGCGCCACGTCGGCGTGACACCGGCCGAATATCGCAAGCGGTTCGGCCGCCGCGACGTCTAAGAGACGGCTTCGGTGCGGGCCTTAACGGTCTTTTCGGTAAGCTCGGGTGAGCACAATTCAATGAAACGATAAGCAAACCCGCGCAGGAAACGGCTGCGGCGAAGCGCGATGCGTGATGTCGTCTTCGGAAACAGGCCCGCGCTGTCGAGCAATCGCAGTCCCGTATCTCGTTCCTCGTTGTAGGCCATCGATGCAAGGATGCCGACACCGAGACCGACTTCGACGTACGTCTTGATAACGTCGGCATCGAGCGCCACCATGACGATGTCGGGCGCCAGGCCGGCTTTCGCGAAAGTCGCATCGATCGCAGGGCGTCCGGTAAACCCCTCATGATAGGTGATGATCGGCCATTCCGCGGTCTTCTCAAGCGTCAGCGGCTTCACATTTTCCAGCGGGTGCCCCTTCGGCACGACGATGCCGTGGTGCCAGGAATAGTAGGGAAAGGATACAAGCTCGGCGGCGTCCTCCAGTGCCTCCGTTGCAATGCCGATATCGGCGGTGCCATCGTTCAGCATCGCGGCGATCTCTCGCGGCGATCCCTGTTGAAGCACGAGATGAACGTTGGGAAATTCCTTGCGGAAAGCGGCAATCGGCGCCGGTAGCGCGTAGCGTGCCTGCGTATGCGTCGTGGCGATCGTAATCTCGCCGCGATCGGTCTTCGCGAACTGATCCGCAAGCCGCTTGATGTTCGCGGTATCGAGCAGAATACGGTCCACGATTTGTGCCAGCTCTTTGCCAGGCTCCGTCAGGCCAAGAAGCCGCTTGCCGCGGCGAACGAAAAGCTCAACCCCAAGCTCGTCTTCAAGATCCTTAATGTGCTTTGAAACGCCGGATTGCGATGTGTAGAGCGCATTTGCAACTTCGGTAAGATTGAAGTTGCGCCGGAGTGTTTCGCGGATGATGCGGAGCTGCTGAAAATTCACGGCGCGGGGGTACCATTCTGATCTGGGAAGACACTGAGGTGACGACTTCGGAGCTTCACATGTTGGCCGGCGCTCAATTGAAGCGATGCAGCTTCGGCACCGGCTAATTCGACTTCGAAGAAATCCTTTCGGCCTTGGCGCGCAGCACCGTTGGCGATGAGTTCTACACGGGCGATCGCACCGTTGCCAAGGATGCGGTTGATGTGTGCGGAAACACCTTCGTCGGACGCCGGATCGACCACGATCTCGGTTTCGTGCGGCCGGACGAAAGCGACCACCCGCTGCCCGTCGCTCAAATTCTGACTGTGATGCCGAAGGCGTTCATCACCAATGCGCACGTAATCGCCCTCGACTCGACCGTGAAACTCGTTAACCGCACCGATGAATCCGTAGGCAAAGGCGGTTGCAGGCGCTTGGTAAACCTGTCTCGGTGACCCGGTCTGTTCGACACGCCCCTTATTGATCAGCACGACGCGGTCCGAAACTTCAAGCGCTTCTTCCTGGTCATGCGTCACGAAGATCGACGAGATGTGCAGCTCGTCGTGCAATGTCCTCAGCCAGCGGCGAAGTTCCTTGCGAACCTTTGCATCAAGTGCGCCGAACGGTTCGTCGAGCAGCAGCACACGCGGTTCGACGGCGAGCGCGCGGGCGAGTGCAATGCGCTGGCGTTGTCCGCCGGAGAGTTGCGATGGAAAACGGTTGGCGACCCACGAGAGTTGGACAAGCTCCAGCAGCTGACCGACCTTTGCGCGAATGTCCTTTTCGCTGGGTCGTTCGCGCCGCGGTCTCACGCGTAAGCCGAAGGCGATGTTTTCAAACACGGTCAAATGCCGGAAGAGCGCGTAGTGCTGAAATACAAAGCCGACACGCCGCTGGCGAACGTCCCGGTTCGTCGCGTCGTCGCCATCGAGAATGATCCGGCCGCTGTCCGCCTGCTCAAGCCCGGCGATGACGCGGAGGAGCGTCGTCTTTCCGCAGCCCGACGGACCGAGCAAGGCAACCAGCTCACCATCGGGAAAGTTGAGACTAACGTCGTCGAGCGCCTTGAACGAACCGAATGTTTTGCTGACGCCCTGAACCGCGATGCTCATGCTTCTTGTCCTTCCAGCGCCAACTTCCGGGCTTGCCATTCAACGTAAGTCTTGAGCACGAGCGTTACGAGTGCCAACAACGCCAGCAGCGACGCTACGGCGAACGCGGCGGAGAACTGGTATTCGTTGTAGAGAATCTCGACATGCAGCGGCATCGTGTTGGTCTCGCCGCGAATGTGTCCCGAGACGACGGATACCGCGCCGAATTCACCCATTGCGCGGGCATTGCAGAGAATGACGCCGTAAAGAAGCGCCCACTTGATGTTCGGCAGGGTGACGCGCCAGAAGGTCTGAAGTCCCGACGCGCCAAGGGAAATCGCCGCTTCTTCTTCGTCGCGCCCCTGAGCCTGCATCAACGGGATCAGTTCGCGAGCAATGAAGGGAAAAGTGACGAATATCGTCGCCAGCACAATTCCCGGAACGGCGAAGATGATCCGAATGTCATGGTCTCCGAGCCAGGTC
>DATLJG010000018.1:0-4254 GCA_035538995.1 Hyphomicrobium sp.
AGGCGATGCGCCAAGCGGCGGAATGGCAAGTCGCTCACTCCGGACATCGGCGCCAGTGCAACGGCGGGCGCCTCACGAACCAACGCTTTCAGCATTTGCTCCGGACCGGCCGTCCCCTCAATTGCTCATAAATTATGCAGCTAAAATATGTGCCGCGTGTTTGTGCAGGCTAGACTCCCGCTCAAATTCGCGCAAGAGCCGGAACGGTAGCAGCCGATTTGACGCGGGCCACTATAAATTAAACTTATAGAACAATAGGTTGTTTGGAAAATATCTCAATCTAATCAAGGCTTAGGCTTGCACGGAGGCCCGCGCCACGAGCATCCGGCTGCTCCGTGACCCTATCTGGCGTAGGCTTTATGAGAGTTGCGGTTTTTCGATACTGAAGGCAGGGAAGCCGCGAGCATAGCCGATGGAGACTAGCCTTGCGCATTGCGGCATTGATCGTCGCCGCCGGACGGGGGACACGCGCTGCCGCCTCTGGAGGCACGCCGAAGCAATATGCACGGATCGGCGGCCGGGCGGTCCTGAGCCACACGATCGAAGCGTTTGCCCGCCACCCCGAGATCGACGAGATCAAAGTCGTCATCCACCGGGATGATCAGGAACGGTATGCCGAGATCGCGCCGTCCGTCCCCAAACTCAGCGACCTCGCGATCGGCGGTGTCAGCCGCCAAGCCTCGGTTCTGAACGGTTTGGCGGCACTCGCGGCGTCGTCGCCCGAACTCGTTCTGATCCACGATGGCGCCCGTCCCTTCGTTTCGGCTGAGACGATTTCGAAAGTCATAAGAACGCTGCTCGACCGGCCGGCGGCTTTGGCGGCACTTCCGCTGACCGATACACTCAAGCGGACTTCGGACGACGGCATCGTGACCGAAACGGTGCCGCGCGCCGGGCTCTGGCGTGCGCAAACTCCGCAAGGCTTTCATTTTGCGCAGATCCTTGCGGCTCATCGCAAAGCCGCAAACGAAGATCTGGACTCCTTCACCGACGATGCCGCCATTGCCGAATGGGCTGGCCTCGACGTGGCAATCGTTGAAGATGTAACCGGCAACATCAAACTCACCACCGCAGAGGACTTGGAATTGGCAGATCGGCAAATGACGTCGCACAGCAGCTTCGAGCCGCGCACCGGAAGCGGATTCGACGTCCACCGCTTCACCGACGGCGATCACGTCTGGCTCGGCGGTATAAAAATTCCGCACACGCATAAGCTCGAAGGTCACTCCGATGCCGACGTGGTGCTGCACGCCCTGACTGACGCCCTCCTCGGCGCCATTGGCGACGGCGATATCGGGCAGCACTTCCCGCCGTCCGATCCGAAGTGGAAGGGCGCCGCTTCCAGGCTCTTTCTTGAGGACGCCGCGCGGCGCATCCGGGAACGTGGCGGACGCATCGTCAACGTCGATATCACCGTGCTGGCCGAAGCCCCGAAAGTCGGGCCACACCGTTCGGCCATGCAGGCCTTGATTGGCGACGTGCTAGGCCTGACGTCCGATCGCATCGGCATCAAGGCGACGACGATGGAAGGCATGGGCTTCGTCGGCCGCCGCGAGGGCATTGCCGCGATGGCCAGCGCCAGCGTCCTTCTTCCCATAGGCGGCGAATGAGCGACGACGACGAGGCGTTCCCCGATATCGCCCAGAACCACGCACTGAAGCGAACGGTGCGCACCGTCGCCGTTTTCAATCTTGGCTATTTCGGAATTGAGTTCGCCGTCGCGTTGGCCATCGGATCGGTGGCCCTCTTTGCCGACAGCGTCGATTTCCTCGAAGACAGCGCCGTCAACCTGCTGATCCTCGCCGGGCTCGGCTTCTCGGTCGCCCGCCGTGCCAAGCTCGGCATGGTGCTCGCTGCCATCATCCTGGTGCCGGCAATCGCAACGCTCTGGACCGCATGGCAGAATTTCTCTTCCGGCCTTGTCCCTGCACCCGTTCCGCTGACAATCACTGGCGCCGGAGCCCTGGCCGTCAATTTTGTCTGCGCCCGTCTCCTGGCCCCCTACCGGACGGCCGGCGGCAGCCTGACACGCGCCGCCTTCCTTTCGGCGCGCAACGACGTCATCGCCAATATCGCGATCATCGGGGCGGGCCTGCTGACGGCCGCCACCGCATCGCACTGGCCGGATTTGATCGTCGGCCTCGGAATTGCGGCTCTGAATGCCGGCGCGGCCCACGAGGTCTATGAGGCCGCCCGCGGCGAGCACATCAGCGCCAAAGCCTGAGGGCGCCGCTTTCAGACCGCCGAGCGCGGCGCCGTATGCAGCAAAGCCTCGGCAGCGATGCGCGATTGCAACCGCATTGATCGTTGACCCACCTGACAGAATCGCTGCATCAAGGATCTAAGTGGTTGTATTGCCACGAAGCCCCGAAAGCGCTCATACGGGAGCCGATATGAACATCATGCCCCACACTCTCGACCGCCCACCCGCCGATGCCGCGATTAGCACCATCGCCGAGATGACGTCTGAGATGTGCCTCGCCACCCGTGTGCGTCAGCTTTCACGGATCGTTACGCGCGTCTACGACGATGCCCTGCGCCCACTCGGCATCACCGCGAGCCAGTACACCTTGCTCGCACAGCTAGCCTCGCGTGACGGGATCACTGCCGTCGAGATCGGACACGAGCTCGACATCGAGAAGTCCACACTCTCTCGTAACCTCAAGCGCCTTCTGGCGCTTGGCCATATCATCATGGATCCGCCCGCCGGTCGGCGCGGGCGCGGCCTCCACCTTACGCCCAAAGGTCAGGCCGTTCTGAAGGATGCCTATCCGATATGGCAAGGTGCCCAGAAGCGGACTGTCGGGGCCATGGGTTCCGATAGTCGAACTGTCCTCGACAGTTTGCTTTCACATGCCGAGGTCCTAGCCGCGGCCTGATCAGCCAGGCCGTTTGCACATTCTCCTCTCTCTAGCTACCTTTAGCGGAGAGTGCTTCAGACGAAGCACTCTCCGAATTCTTTTGCAGAGCCCCTCTGCACTCCCCTTGGCACGGAGCGGCGCGTGTTCCCAACGGATATTCTGGAAACCGCAGGCCGGCTCGTCGGCATCCTGCGTCTGACCGGCCAGAAGATCGCGATCGCCGAAAGCTGCACCGGCGGCCTCATCGCCGGAGCCATAACGGCCATTCCAGGATCATCCGACGTCTTCGACTACGGCTTCGTCACCTATTCCAATGCCGCCAAAAGCAGCTCCATCAGTGTTGATCCGAGTCTCATCGAAGACCACGGCGCCGTCAGCTCGGACGTGGCGCGCGCGATGGCAGAGGGCGCTCTCAAAACAGCGGGTTCCGACCTTGCCGTTGCCGTCACCGGAATTGCCGGTCCCAGCGGCGGCACGCCTGAAAAACCTGTCGGCCTCGTCTACATCGGCATGGCATCCCGGAATGCTTCGCCCCGCGTGCAGCGCCATGAATTTGGCGATATAGGTCGCGCGGGCGTGCGTTTGGAATCCGTGCGCCAAGCCTTGCTGCTGCTGGAAAAGGCCGTGGAATGACAACTGGACGTTTCCCGCGTTTTGCAGTGGCGCTTCTTGGGCTCGCGATGCTTGCCGAAGCATTCGCCGGCGCCCTCCCCGCTTTTGCAGCCGGCCCTTCAGCGCGCGATATCGCCGTCCTTCTCTACAAAACCGCGCCCGGCGCTCATCCCGCAATGAGCGGTCGCGACCTGAGGCGGCTCGATCTCGCCAATCTCGATTTCAAGAAGGCCGATCTTAGCAAAGCCAATCTCTTCGGTGCCGATCTGTCAGGCGCGAATCTATCGGGTACCGACCTGCGGGACGCAATGCTCGACCGCGTGACGTTGATCGGCGCCAAGCTGGATTTCGCCAACCTCGATCACGCCAGCATGATGCGGCCATCGACGTTCACGGATTTGCGTTTCCTTCGCGCCGAAGCGCCGAGCTTCAAGTCCGCCACGCTGAGGGGCGTGAATTTTTTCGGCAGTTTTGCCGGATCGAATTTCTCCGGCGCCGATCTGACGGATTCCGTGTGTGCGCCGATCAACAAGACGGGCTTCATCGAATACATCTGGCGGACCGATTTCTCGAGCGCCAACCTGACGGGCGCCAACCTGACCCGCGCCGACATGACTCAATCGCGATTGAGCTTCGCCGTGCTCAAAAACGCGATCATGCGCGACGTCGTTTTGCAGGAAGCTGATTTGTCCGGGGCGGACTTGTCAGGCGCCGACCTTTCAGGCGCTGATCTGCGCGGTGCTGATCTGACGGATGCGAACGTCACCGGCGCCAACCTCGA
>DATLJG010000019.1:0-2261 GCA_035538995.1 Hyphomicrobium sp.
GCGTATCCGCGACAGGGTGCGGCTCATCGCCGGCGCGCTCAGATCAAGTCGGCGCGCGGCGACCGCTACGCTCTGTTCTTCGAGCAGGATATCAAGGGCGACGAGGAGATTGAGATCGGGGATTTTCATCGCGGCACGCTGCCCTTCTTAAAAAAGGATTGCGCATATTGCAGCTAACGCTCTGTCCGACAATGGTTGGGCTATCGATTACTTATCGAGTAGCCGCTCTAAATGTTTGCGCAATAACCGCTGCCTTCAACGACTGACGCGACGATCGATGGTCGTTCTGCACGTTGCCAAAAAATGGCCGGCATGAGAGCAATCACGCCGGCCAAGGTACTCACCACCATTTGCGGGTTTGGAGGAAGCGCAATTAGGGCAGCGAGAATGCGGTGAAGGATCCACCGAGGTTGGTGTACTGCTTGAGGCCAGCGTAGCCGCCAACCGCACCGAGACCGTCGTTGGGATTCGTCAAGCCAGCAGCGAGACCGATACCGGCCCAACCGCCAACGCCCGAAAGAACGCCGACGTACTGCTTGCCACCGTGCATCCAGGTCATGACGCTACCAATGATGCCCGACGGCGTCTTGAACTTGAACAGCTCCTTGCCATCCTTCTGATCGACAGCTTTGAAGTAGCCTTCCAGCGTGCCGTAGAAAGCAACGCCGCCAGCCGTCGTCAGCGCACCAGACCAAACGGAAAACTGCTCAGGTTTCGACCAAACGATCTTGCCCTTGCCAGCATCCCAGGCAATGAAATTGCCCATTCCGCCGTGGCTGTCCGGAGCTGGGAACATGGACAGCGTGGCGCCCACGTAGGGTTGACCAGCCGTGTACGAAACCTTGAACGGTTCGTAGTCCATGCACACGTGGTTCGTCGGAACATAGAAGAGGCCGGTCAGCTTCGAGAACGAAGCGGGCTGCCGATCCTTCGAACCAAGAGCCGCAGGACAGATGCCCTTCGTGTTGACGTCCGCGCCTTTGCCATCCCTGAATGTCGAGTACTTGGCGACGCGGATTGGACGTCCATAGTTCGGGCTCGCCTTATCCATATCGATTCCGGTTGCCCAGTTCACGGCCGGATCGAACTTCTCGGCAACCAACAGCTCACCATCCTTACGGTTGAGCGTGTAACCGAAGCCGTTACGATCGAAGTGAACGAGGACCGGCGTTTTCTTGCCACCGACGTCGATGTCAGCGAGAACATTCTCGTTGACGCCGTCATAGTCCCATTCGTCGAATGGCGTCATCTGATAGGCCCATTTCGCGACGCCCGTATCCGGGTTGCGAGCTAGGATCGACATCGTCCATTTCTGGTCGATCGGTTTGCCATCCGGTCCCGCACGTTGCGAAGGATTCCAAGTCGATGGGTTGGCCGTACCGTAGTAAATAAGATCGGCATCCGGATCGTATGAGAACCAGCCCCATACCGTGCCGCCGCCGATCTTCCACTGATCGCCATTCCAGGTCTTGAGCGAGGAATCTTTTCCGACAGGCTTCCCAAGCGAGGTCGTTTTTTCCGGATCGAAAAGCATCTCAGAGTCGGGTCCGAGGCTATAAGCCCGCCAGACGCGCTTGCCGGAGTTCATATCGTAAGCCGTAACGTGGCCCCGCACGCCAAATTCGGCGCCCGAAATGCCGATGATCACTTTATCTTTTACGATGATCGGCGCCATCGTGCCCGACTCGCCCTTTTTGGGATCACCGTTGACCGACTTCCAAAGTTCCTTTCCGGTCTTGGCATCCAGTGCGACGAGCGACGTATCTGCCTGGTAAAGGAAGATCTTTCCCTCTGCGTATTGCACACCGTTATTGACGACGTCGCAGCACATGATCGGCACCACGGCCGGGTCCTGCTTCGGCGTATAAGCCCACTCAATCTTATTATCTTCATCGAGGTTGAGCGCGTAAACGATATTGGGGAACGGCGTCACCATGTACATCATGTTGCCGATCACCAACGGCGCACTTTCATGGCCGCGAAGCACGCCGGTCGAAAATGTCCACGCGACCTTGAGCTGACCTACGTTGCTCGTCGTGATTTGGTTGAGCGTGGAATACCGGGTCGCAGCATAGTCGCCTTCGACGCGAGCCCATTGATCTGGATTGGCTGTCTGCTTAAGCACGTCATCGTTTGCCGAAGCAGGCGCCGTCAAGGCACCCATCAGCATGAGCGCCGCGCTTGAAACGCGAAATCGCATATTTTCCTCCGATTGTTATTAGTGCTCGATAGGGCGCGGTGTTGCGTTTTGGTTGCGGCTT
>DATLJG010000020.1:0-7397 GCA_035538995.1 Hyphomicrobium sp.
GCCAAGGCCGATCCCGAATTTCAGCGCGAGATCGATTTTCTCAACCGCCATTACGGTGGCCGTCCGAGCCCGCTCTATCACGCCGAGCGCATGAGCGCTGAACTCGGCGGCGCGAAGATTTATTTCAAGCGCGAGGAGCTCAATCACACGGGTTCGCACAAGGTCAACAACTGCCTTGGCCAAATCCTTTTGGCACGGCGGATGGGCAAGACGCGCATCATCGCCGAGACGGGCGCGGGACAGCACGGCGTGGCGGTCGCAACGGTGTGCGCCAAGTACGGCATGCCGTGCGAAATCTACATGGGCGCGACGGACGTCGAGCGTCAGTCTCCGAACGTGGCGCGCATGGCGTTGCTCGGTGCGAAGCTCAATCCGGTGACGTCGGGTGCCGGGACGCTCAAGGACGCCATGAACGAAGCCTTGCGCGATTGGGTGACGAACGTTCGTGACACTTATTATCTGATCGGTACGGCGGCGGGGCCGCATCCCTATCCAGCGATGGTTCGCGATTTCCAGTCGATCATCGGCAAGGAAGTGCGCGAACAGATGATGGAAGCGGAAGGCCGCTTGCCGGATACGCTCGTCGCTTGCATCGGCGGCGGTTCGAATGCGATCGGCATTTTCCACCCGTTCCTCGATGACAAGGACGTTGCGATTTACGGTGTGGAGGCGGGCGGTCATGGGCTCGACGTCGAGAATGGACACGCGGCGTCGATGAACGGCGGTTCGCCGGGCGTGCTGCATGGGAACCGGACCTATCTTCTGCAGGACGCCGACGGGCAGATCCTCGAAGGTCATTCAATCTCGGCGGGGCTGGATTATCCGGGCGTCGGCCCCGAGCACTCGTGGCTCAAGGACATCGGCCGCGTGAAGTATGTCTCGGTGACGGACAAGGAAGCGCTGGCAGCGCTGCAGGTGTGCACGCGGCTTGAAGGCATCATTCCGGCGCTGGAACCCAGCCACGCGCTGGCGCACGTCATCAAGCTCGCGCCGACGCTGCCGAAAGATAATCTGCTCGTGGTGAACCTGTCCGGTCGCGGCGACAAAGACCTTTTCACCGTCGCCAAGCACCTCGGCATGAAGATCTAGTTCGAGTTCCCTCTCCCCGCTATTTACGGGGAGAGGGTTAGGGTGAGGAGCGGCAACAGTTGTCGAATTGTAGAAATGAGACGAGCGCAGCCGTGGCTAACGAACCGATCTCGAGTGCTTCGAGCCTCCGATATCCCCGCTGAGCAGAAGTTATGGTCAAAATTGCGCAACAGGCAGCTCGGTGGCTTTAAGTTCGTTCGTCAAGAACCAATCGGTGGCTTCTTCGCTGACTTCGTCTGCAGAGAACGAAAACTTGTCATTGAAGTCGATGGCGCGACGCACGGGGAGCAATCCGAAATTGATCGAGATAGAGAGCGGGATATCTATTTATCGAGTTTAGGTTATCAGGTCATGCGCATAACAAATGCAGACGTCGAGGCAAATCTAGGCGGCGTGTTGGATACGATTATCGCGAAGTTGGAGAATGCAGTGACGGTTCGTCGTGATGTGGCCCCTCACCCCGGCCCTCTCCCCGCTCGCGGGGAGAGGGAGTAGCTAGACATGACCAAGCACGAGACTCGCATCGACGCGCGCTTCGCGGCGCTGAAGACTGAAAAGCGCCCGGCGCTGATCACGTTCATAACGGCGGGCGATCCCGATCTCGAAACGAGTGCGGCGATTCTCGCGGGGTTGCCTGGCGCCGGAGCCGACGTGATCGAACTCGGCATGCCGTTTTCCGATCCGATGGCCGATGGTCCGGCTATCCAGGCTTCGTCGCAGCGGGCGCTTAAAGCCGGGCAGACGATGGTCAAGACGCTGCAGATAGTGCGCGACTTTCGCGCCAAGGACGCGACGACGCCGATCGTGCTGATGGGCTACTACAACCCGATCTACGTTTACGGGAATGCGCGCTTCATCAAGGACGCGAAGGAGGCGGGCGTCGATGGCCTGATCGTCGTCGATGTGCCGCCCGAGGCGGACGACGAGCTTTGCCTGCCGGCGGTCGAGGCGGGCCTCAATTTTATCCGGCTGGCGACGCCGACGACGGACAAGGCGCGACTGCCTGCCGTTTTGAAGAATACGTCGGGATTTGTTTACTATGTCTCGATCACAGGGATTACCGGGGCCGCCGCTCCTGTAGTAAACGACGTTCAAAAGCAAGTTAGCGCGATAAAGAGTGCAACGCCGCTGCCTGTGGTTGTAGGCTTCGGGGTTAAATCGGGCGAGCAGGCGAAGGCGCTGGGACGCACGGCCGACGGGGTCGTGGTCGGCTCGGCGCTGGTCTCGGGTATCGAGAAGTCTCTGGGATCCAAGGGCGAAGCGACGCCGGGCACGGCTGAGGCTGTGCTTAAGCTGGTGAAAGAGTTAAGCTCCGCCCTACGCACCGGCTAGCGCCCCGAGGCGATTGGCTCTATTGGGATTGCCGCCTCTGCACCCCATTTTGTGCGGTGCCTAGCGCAAGCCTGAGGTGTGGCGCTACATTGCAGCAGCCGGCCGAAGCCTGCGTGCCCGCGCGTGAAAGCGGAGAGCAGTTTGCAGCGGCCTACGAGGAGCCTGTCCGAGTGAATTGGATCAACAACGTTGTCCGTCCGAAGATTAGCGGGCTGTTGTCGACAGCGAAGCGTGAGGTACCTGACAATCTCTGGGTGAAGTGCCCGGAGACGGGCGAGATGGTCTTTTATAAAGACCTCGAGGCCAATCAGTTTGTCGTGCCCGGCTCCAACTATCACATGCGAATGGACTCGCAGCAGCGGCTGCAGCATCTGTTCGATGGCGGCGAATTTCGGCCCGTCGCCGTTCCCACGGTACAGCAAGACCCGCTGCGTTTTCGTGATGGGCGAAAATACACGGATCGTCTGCGGGACGCGAAAACCGCGACCAAGCTCGAAGACGCCGTTCTCGTCGGAGAAGGGCAACTCGACAATCAGCCGATCGTTGCCGCCGTGCAGGATTTCCGCTTCATGGCGGGGTCGCTCGGCATGGCCGCCGGTGAAGCGCTCGTTACGGGCATGCTGCGCGCCGTAGAAACGAAAACACCTTTCATCCTGTTCGCTGCGTCGGGTGGCGCGCGTATGCAGGAGGGCATTCTGTCATTGATGCAAATGCCGCGCACGACGATCGCCGTGCAGCGTCTGAAGGAAGCGCGGCTTCCCTATATTGTCGTTCTAACCGATCCAACGACCGGCGGCGTGACGGCATCGTATGCGATGCTCGGCGACGTCCATATTGCGGAGCCCGGCGCGCTGATCTGCTTCGCCGGTCCGCGCGTCATTCAGCAGACGATCCGCGAGCAACTTCCCGACGGCTTCCAGCGCGCTGAATATCTGCTGTCGCATGGCATGGTCGATATGGTCGTGCATCGCCATCAACTGCGGGAAACACTGTCGCGCGTCTGCCGGTTGCTGATGGGCGGGACGCAAGTCGGGGCTAGGAAAAGCCCGGGCAAGATGAACGGCAAGCCGTACATGAATGGCGCGCCGGTCGACACAAAAGCCATGGAGGCCGCGGCACGCGAGTCCGGCGGCGCCGTCGACCCCGAAGTCGTTCCGAACAGCCAGCGGTTCGATCCGGGGAAGGTCGAGAAGAAGCGCGACGATGCTGCGTCCCAGGAAAATTCGAAGGACGCGCCGCACGGCGCCTAGACAATCCATCATCAAAGATCCGAGCAGGCCGACATGAATCCGTCGAAGACACGTCCCACCAGCGACGCGCTGCTTGCCGATCTCATGCTTCTGCATCCGAAGCTCATCGACCTGTCGCTGGGGCGCGTCGAGCGTTTGCTGGCGAAGCTCGGTCATCCTGAGAAAAAGCTGCCGCCGGTTGTCCATATCGCCGGAACGAACGGCAAGGGGTCCGTCACGGCGTATCTCAAGGCGTTCATGGAAGCGGCGGGTAAGCGCGTTCACGTTTATACGTCGCCGCATCTGGTGCGCTTTCACGAACGCATCGTGCTTGCCGGTGAAGACGGCGCCAGTCACCCGATCGATGAAGAGTCTCTCGTTGATGTGCTGATGCGCGTCCAAGCTGTGAACGACGGCGACGACATCACGCAATTCGAGATTACGACGGCGGCGGCGTTTCTGGCGTTTTCCGAACGGCCTGCCGACGTGCTCCTGCTGGAGGTTGGACTCGGCGGCCGTCTCGATGCCACCAACGTCATCCCCGATCCGGCGTTGACGGTCATCATGCCGATCTCGATGGATCATGCCGAAAAGCTCGGTCCGACGCTGAAAATGATTGCTGGCGAAAAGGCCGGGATTCTCAAGCGAGGCGTTGCGGGAGTCGTATCGCAGCAGTCCGATGAGGTTCTGTCCGTCATCGACGGGCGCGCCCTCTCGCTCGGCGCCGAGCTGACGATCTGGGGTCAGGATTTCGATGCCTACGAGCAGACCGGGCGGCTCGTCGTGCAGCGCGGCGAGCGGCTTCTCGATCTACCGTTGCCCGCGCTCGTCGGCCGGCATCAAATCGTCAATGCGGGAACGGCCGTCGCCGCGGCTCTCGTTCTCGGAGAGAAGCAGCCGTCTCTCAAGCTCGATGAACGCGCCTTCGAAATTGGGCTCAGAACTGTCGAGTGGCCGGCGCGCATGCAGCGGCTGACGTCCGGGCCGCTGCCGGAAATCCTCGGAGACGAAGCCGAACTTTGGCTCGACGGCGGGCATAATCCGGCGGCGGGCGATGTCATCGCCGATACGCTCGCGGCGCTCGATGAAAAGTCGCCGAAGCCGATTTACCTTGTGGTCGGCATGATGGGCCAGAAGGACGCCCTGGGCTTTCTGGCGCCGTTTCGAGGGCTGGTGCGTGCCATCTATACGGTGCCAATTCCGGGCGCTCACGAGGCTCCGCATGCGCAGGAAGACCTCGCCGAAGTGGCGCGCGGCGCCGGTATGCAGGCAATTGATCGCGAAAACGTGATCGACGCACTGCAGACCATCGCGGCGTTGCCCAAGGGGCCAAAGCGCGTTCTGATTTGCGGGTCTCTTTACCTCGCCGGCCACGTGCTTTCGATCCAGCAGCACTTGCAATAAGACGCCCAGCCGAACCGCTTATGTCCGCGCGCGTGCAGCCGCTGCCCGCGCGCCGCTCGTCGCGAGCTTTCGGACCGGCTATAGTCTGAATGGCCGACAGCGCACGGCTGACCTACTAATGAACGAGACCGCCGGTCTGGCTTGAAGATGCCGGCATGGGCTATCACTTCGGTCAAGAGATGCCCCAAGCAAACAATCAATCGGAGGAGATCTGCGATGCAGCATGTTGCTATGGACAAGCTGAAGGGCCGGCAAGTCATCAAGTCGCGCTACGACAATTTTATCGGCGGCAAGTGGGTTGCTCCGGTGCGCGGCCAGTATTTCTCGAACGTCACCCCCATCACGGGACAGGCGGTTTGCGAAATCGCTCGCTCGACGGCTGAAGATATCGAACTGGCTTTGGACGCCGCTCACAAAGCGCGCGAAGCGTGGGGTAAAACGTCGGCAGCGGAGCGCGCGCTCATTCTGAATAAAATTGCCGACAGGATGGAAGAAAACCTCGACGTTATAGCACTCGTCGAGACGATTGATAACGGCAAGCCGATCCGCGAGACGACGCACGCCGATATCCCTTTGGCGATCGATCACTTCCGCTATTTTGCCGGCTGCGTTCGCGCGCAGGAAGGTTCGATCTCCGAGATCGATCACGACACGGTTGCTTACCACTTCCATGAACCGCTCGGCGTCGTCGGGCAGATCATTCCGTGGAACTTCCCGATTCTCATGGCGGTGTGGAAACTTGCTCCGGCGCTTGCCGCCGGCAACTGCATCGTCCTGAAGCCGGCAGAGCAGACGCCGATGTCGATCATGGTTCTGATGGACCTGATCGGCGACTTGCTTCCGGAAGGCGTCGTCAACGTCGTCAACGGCTTCGGTGTCGAAGCCGGCAAACCGCTGGCTCAGAACAAACGGATCGCGAAGATCGCATTCACGGGTGAGACGACCACGGGCCGCCTCATCATGCAGTATGCATCTGAAAACATCATTCCGTGTACGCTGGAACTCGGCGGCAAGTCGCCGAACATTTTCTTCGCCGACGTCATGGATGCGGACGACGAATACTTCGACAAGTGCCTCGAAGGCTTCACCATGTTCGCTTTGAATCAGGGCGAAGTCTGCACCTGCCCGAGCCGCGCGCTGATCCAGCGTTCGGTCTATGAGAAGTTCATGGAGCGTGCCCTTCAGCGTGTCGTGAAGGTCAAGCAGGGCCATCCGATGGATGCCACAACAATGATCGGCGCCCAGGCTTCGAACGACCAGCTCGAAAAGATCCTGAGCTACATCGAGATCGGCAAGGGCGAAGGCGCGCGCGTGCTGACAGGCGGCAAACGCGCCAGCCTCGGCGGCGAATTGTCGAGCGGCTACTACGTCGAACCGACCGTCCTTGAGGGCCACAATAAGATGCGTGTCTTCCAGGAGGAGATTTTCGGGCCGGTCCTCGCGGTCACGACGTTCGAAGACGATGCCGAAGCATTGGCGATCGCCAACGACACGCTCTACGGCCTCGGCGCGGGCGTCTGGACGCGCAACGGAACGCGCGCCTATCGCATGGGACGCGCCATTCAGGCGGGCCGCGTCTGGACCAACTGCTATCACGCTTATCCGGCGCACGCCGCGTTCGGTGGCTACAAGCAGTCGGGTATCGGCCGCGAGAACCACAAGATGATGCTCGATCATTATCAGCAGACGAAGAACATGCTCGTCAGCTACAGCCCGAAGGCGCTCGGCTTCTTCTAAGGCTTTCGCATGTGAGAGTTTTGGTGGGGCGCATTCGGAAACGGAAGCGCCCCACTTTCGTTTTACCTCTCGACTTGCCGGCATCGCGGCGGTTGAAGCGAGGTTTAGATGACATCAGTGCGGATCTCGGCCACTCCGGAAGCGCGTGCCGCGTTGCGCGACGCGGCGAAGGAGCACGGGCCTCTCATGTTTCACACGAGCGGAGGCCGTGTCGGTGGGCGGCAGTATCCGATCTGCCTTCCGGCAGAGGCGTTGCGTCTCGGAGCG
The DNA here is from genome assembly GCA_035538995.1 of Hyphomicrobium sp. Taxonomy (GTDB): domain Bacteria; phylum Pseudomonadota; class Alphaproteobacteria; order Rhizobiales; family Hyphomicrobiaceae; genus Hyphomicrobium_B. The sequence continues at coordinate 7,059 of DATLJG010000020.1, forward strand.
CGCGATCACCTGCTTGGCGAGGTCGATGGCGTGCCCATCTATGAGATGGAGGATCGAGAGACCGGCGTCGCATGTCGCGTTCGTGCTTACGTCCTGGACGTTGCCAGCGGGCCGGCGATCGGCTTTTCGATTCCCGCGGCGCCGGGCAAACGCTTCACGTTGATGCCGGCTGACGGAGAGAACTGCCTGGATAACGTTCTGGAGCAGAAAAACTAGTGTAAGCTCGCGTGCCGATGTCCGTTCAACCGCTGCTCGGACATTTGCGAGCGTGTCACGCGGAACGTTGTTTGGAGGAAAGTCGATGTCCGAAATATCAGCGAAGGAGAAGACTTCGGTGAC
>DATLJG010000021.1:0-6049 GCA_035538995.1 Hyphomicrobium sp.
GTGGAAAGACGCCGAGGCAAAAGCTCCAACCTCGTTCGACCCTAAAAAAGCTGCGCGTGGCAAGGCGCCGTGGCGAGATAAAAATAAAGGCAAACCCGGCGGCGCCCATCCCAAGAGTGATGCGCCGAAAGCGCATCCCGATGGCCCCAGCCCTCACGCCGGTCCGGCGAAATTAAACGGCGCACATAAGCCTGCGTCAAAATCCTCTCATAAGAAGAAGCATCGCCGCCCGGTCTCGTAGACTGGGCTTGAACACGCGATCGATTGTCGAGAGATACGACTAAGGCGACCGGGCTTCTGCTTTTGAGCTGAACGCTTATCTCTGAGCGACGGTGGCCAACCGTCGCTATCATTTGTAAAAATGGATTTGATGGTGCCCAGAAGAGGACTCGAACCTCCACGCCTTGTGAGCGCTGCTACCTGAAAGCAGTGCGTCTACCAATTCCGCCATCTGGGCTTGGACTGTCAGGTAGATTGTACCGGAGAGGAAGTCAATTGCGCCAGCGACCACTCCATCGCCTGCGACGCAAGTGCTGTGCCCGGAGCGGCCCTTCGGCTTCACATTGGCGTTTCGGCCCGCTACAGGTCGGCATAACGAGGCCACGACGACAATCGAGGTGAAACATGGCGGGGAACGGCAAACTTGCGACGGTCTTCGGCGGCTCCGGGTTCGTGGGGCGGCAGATTGTCTGGTTCCTGGCGCGGCGCGACTATCGCGTCCGTGCGGCGGTGCGCCGGCCCGATCTCGCGGGTTATCTGCAACCTATGGGCGTCGTCGGACAGGTCCACGGCGTGCAGGCAAATCTGAGGTTCGCCGATTCGGTGGTGCGGGCGGTCGATGGCGCCGACACCGTTATCAACGCGGTCGGGATTCTGGCGCCTGAGGGTGCGCAGACGTTCGATGCCGTTCATGTCGAGGGGGCTCGTCGCGTTGCTAAGGCGGCGCGGGACGCTGGCGCCCGGCGGCTGGTCCATATCTCCGCTATCGGCGCCGACCGCGCGTCGAACTCACACTACGCACAGACCAAGGCTGCGGGGGAAGCCGCCGTCCTTGAGGAATTTCCGTCTGCGATCATTCTGCGTCCGTCGATCGTCTTTGGGCCGGAAGACCAGTTCTTCAATCGCTTCGCAGCCCTGGCGCGCATCAGTCCGGTCTTGCCGCTGGTCGGCGGTGGGCGCACGAAATTTCAGCCTGTCTTTTCCAGCGATGTGGGACAAGCGGCGGCGAATGCCGCGATCGATGCCGGGGTGCCCGGCACGATTTATGAGATCGGCGGCCCGGAAGTCGTGACGTTTCGGGATATTCTTCAGGCCGTCCTGCGCTATTCGGATCGGCATCGGCTGCTACTGCCCATTCCGTTTTGGGCGATGCAACTTCAGGCTCTGCTGACGTGGCCATTACCCAACTCAATACGGCCGATTACGGTCGATCAGGTCCGGCTTCTCAAGCGTGACAACGTTGTGTCGGACGCCGCTAAGCAAGACGGCCGCACGTTGGCGGCGCTCGGCGTTGGGGAGCCTGCGTCTATCGATGCGATCGTTCCGGAGTATCTGGAGCGGTTCAAGCCCAAGGGCCAATACGCGAGCTATCGCATTTAAGCCGGTTTATTTCTCGAACGCATAAACGTCGAGCCGCCCGCATCGCGGACGGCTCGCATTGTTCGTCAGGATGTGTTTGCGCTTAGTTCAGGGGCGCAATCGCCAGCTCGTCCTCATGGGCGTGGCCGATGGCGGCCTGCAGGGTGTCCGTCAACGCAATCGGCGTGCCGTCTGCTGCGTGCAGCGAAAACAGCGGAATGCCCTTCGGCAGGCCTTCGATTTGCGGAAACATATTCAGCGCCTCATCGGAGGTCAGCGTCTTGATGTAGGCGACCTCGCCGCCGCCAAGACGTGCGAGCTCGAGCTCGGTCATGACGGGCGCTACAACATGTTCAACTGTGGATTTCACGGTGGCTTTGGTGTTCATGACGCTCTTCCTCCATGTGTCGAGGCCGGGCTCAAATCTCGCATCCGGGGCTTTGCCATTCCTGGCGCTTCCGGACCGCTCGTAACTCCGATCCTCCGACGATTCGGTCGCGAGGGCTGTGACGTGAAAGACTCTCTACGTATGGCTTTTGATCCGAGCAGGTGTTCCGATCTCAATACGTTTAACGAGTCGCTCGGGCTCTAACCGTTGCAGATCGATGGCTAAAAGGCCGTTGGAAAGATCCGCGCTTTTGACCTCGATGCCGTCGGCGAGAACAAATGTCCGCGAAAACTGCCGGGAAGCGATTCCCCGGTAGACGTAATCACGGGATTTATCGTCCTGTTGTTTGCCGCGGATCGTCAGTTGCTTGTCTTCAAGCGTGATCTCGAGGTCTTCTCTCGAAAACCCGGCGACTGCCAATGTGATCCGTAGCAAGCCGGTGGAGTCGCCATCCGTGGCGATCCTTTCGATGTTGTAGGGCGGATAACCATCGCCGCCACCTTTGGCGGCCCGGTCGATCAGTCTTTCAATTTCCTCAAAGCCCAGCAAAAGCGGGTTGGAGAGGGTTGTCATGCGTGTCATTTCCGAAGGCCCTTGCTGAAGCGACCATCCAATCGGGTGCCTTGCGGCCACCCCATCCGGACCGGCATTTCCGCCCGGTCCTGACATCAACGATATGGGAAATATCAAACCGGATTCAAGTCGGACGGCGGGGGCGCCCCGGCGGCTCCTAAACGCCTGAAATCCTGGGGCCATGGCCGATTTTGCCATAGTGCTGCCCGTGTGCTCCGGCATCTGTGGCATGGGGAATGCTCAGCGCCAGGGAAACCGCTTCACAATGAGCCTCAAATCCGTACTCGCCGTGCTGTTCGCGCTTGGGGTCGCGGTTTCGTCGGCTAACGTCACTCTTGCGGCGGGGACTGAAAAGCCGGCCGCCGAGGCGTCCGAAGACGCCGCTTTGACGCCGGAGGAAAAGGCGGAGAAAGAGGCGCGCAAAGCCTGCAAGATCGAAGTCTGCAAAGCATTCCATTCAAAGTCCGCGACCGGCCAGATTGCTTGCCACGTGATCAAGAGTTGGCGCAAGGAACGGCTGACCAAGCTCATCAGCAAGCTGAAGGTGACTTGGCCCTATGGCGGCGTTCATTGCTCAACCGATTTGACTGTCGATCGCGCCGATCTCGTAAAAGCGATGACCGAACCCAAGGCTGAAATCGCATTTCAGAAGCACACGGTGACGTGCTCGATTGCGGACGAGAAGAAGGGCGATAAACAATTCAAGTTCGAATTGACGCCAACGATCCAATTTGAAAACGGCAAGGCCACGAAGGCGCACGCGAACTGGGGCAAGATCGAAGCTCCGACCTTGGTGAAGAGCGCCATGTGGACGGCGACCGCCGCCGACAACACCGTCAACCTGCTGTCAGGGACCATCGTCGAAGAGGCCAACAACTTCATAACGAAGCGTTGCGACGAGGTTAAGGACGCCTGGAGCGGGCAACCCTAGCAACAGCAACACGCCGGCCCTGTGCGGATTTCAGGTGTTTCGTAGTGTTATATTGTTATTAGGCGCGCTTATGAGGGGGGCCTGCAAATACAATTGGCACTTAATGCATATTGCAACTAAACAAGGCGCCGTAGTGAAGCTTTTGACTATACACTCTTGGAGGAAACCAATGAAGACGTGGTCGAAGCCTGAAGTTCGCGAACAGGAAGTTGGTCTTGAAGTGACCAGCTATCTGCCGGCTGAAATCGACCTCATCTAAGTTTTAGGTGACGTCGACCTAAACGGTCGAACTTCAAGCGGTGGCCGATCGCTCGGCTGCCGCTTTTGTTATAAAGATTTGCTCTCTCAGACGCCTTCGATAGCGGCGCGCTTTTCTTCCAATTCCAGCCATTGCATTTCGGCATCGTCGAGCCGAACCTGGGCATCCGCCAAACGTGCGCTTGCCTGATCGAACGTTGCGCGGTCTCGCGCATACAATCCGGCATCGGCGAGCTTTTCAGACAGCGTCTTGATTTCGGTTTCGAGCTTGGCGATCTCGCCGGGCAGGGTGGAAAGTGCGTGCTTCTCCTTGAAGGACAGCTTTCGTTGCTGAGAGTTGCCCGAAACTTCAGCGTTGGCGGCGGATTTGCGCTGCGGCGCAGAAGTGTCGGCCCGCGCGTCCGTCTTGAGATCTTCCCCCTGGCGCTGGGCGAGCATGTCGGAATAGCCACCGGCATACTCGGTCCAATGGCCGTCGCCTGTCGGCGCGAGGACGCTGGTGACGATGCGATCGAGAAAGTCGCGGTCATGGCTGACGAGCAGCAGCGTGCCGGCGTAATCCGACAGAAGTTCTTGCAGCAGATCGAGCGTTTCGAGATCGAGATCGTTGGTCGGTTCGTCGAGGATCAGGACGTTCGACGGTTTGGCGAGCGCGCGGGCGAGCATCAGCCTGGCGCGCTCTCCGCCGGAAAGAACGCGAATGGGAGACAGTCTTTGTTCGGGCAGGAACAAAAAGTCTTTCATGTAGCTGGCGACGTGGCGGGCTTTGCCGTTGATCACGACTTGATCGCCCCGGCCGCCGGTCAGAGCATCGGTGACGGTCCAATTGGGATTGAGTTCGTCGCGCCGCTGATCGAGGGAGACGATCTCAAGATTGGCGCCGTGGCGGATCGTTCCGCGATCCGGCGCGAGTTCGCCGGTCAGGAGCTTTAGGAGAGTCGTCTTGCCCGCGCCGTTCGGTCCGACGATGCCCAGGCGGTCACCGCGCATGATGCGGAGATTGAGGTCCGCGATAACGTCGCGACCGTCATAGCCTTTCGAGGTTCCGGTTGTTTCCGCGATCAGCTTTCCAGACGTGCTTCCCTCGGCGGCGTCGAGGCGCACGCTGCCGACGGCATATCGCTGATCGCGAACCTCCTGGCGCATGGCGCGGAGTTCGCGAACGCGGCGAACGTTACGCTTGCGCCGTCCGGTGACGCCGCCGTGCATCCACTGGTCTTCGCGGACGATCTTGCGGTCGAGCTTGTGGCGTTCGATTTCTTCTTCTTCGAGAACCTTGTCGCGCCAGTCCTCGAACGAGGCGAAGCCCTGTTCCAGGCGCCGTGTCTGGCCGCGATCGAGCCAGACGGTCGCACGCGACAGCGTTTCGAGGAAACGGCGGTCGTGGCTGATGAGGAGGAGGGCCGACCGGCTCGCTTGGAGCGTGGATTCCAGCCATTCGATGGCCGTCAGGTCGAGATGGTTGGTCGGCTCGTCGAGCAGCAGGACGTCGGGTTTCGACACGAGGACGCGGGCGAGTGCGACGCGGCGTGCCTCGCCGCCCGATAGCTGTTCGGGATTGTCGTCGCCTGAAAGGCCAAGCTCGCTGATGAGGTATTCAGCGGAATACGGGTCGTCCGTCGGGGCAAGCCCGGCTTCGACATAAGCGCGGACCGTGTCGAAACCGCTGAAGTCGGCCTCTTGCGGCAAATAGCGAATGCTGGCGCTGGGGTGCGCGAACCGCTCGCCGTGGTCCGGCTCGACGAGGCCAGCCGCGATTCTGAGCAAGGTCGATTTGCCGGAGCCGTTACGGCCGACGAGGCAGATGCGGTCGCCCGGCGCGACTGTCAGCTCCGCGCCTTCGAGCAACGGGGTGCCGCCGAATGTCAGGTGAATATCTTTGAGGGTCAGATGAGGAGGTGCCATGCGAGCACCACGTAGCGGTCGCGGCGGGCGCGATCAACTGCGACGCGACGGAATGCTCCGGTTGAGTGGCCCAATCAGCAGCAACGGCTGATCTTGCCGCCAGTGCCGCCGTAACGGTTCGTCTGGCGCTCGCGGAAGAACTCCTCGTAGGTCATCACCGGCTCCTCTGGGTGCGCCTGGCGGCGGTGGGCGACGTAGGTCTCATAATCGGGGAGGCCGACCATCAGCCGCGCCGTTTTCGCGGCGGTCGTCCGAATGAGCCTTAGCAGGGATGTGGCGGTGTTTCGCATGGGTCACTCCGCGGGAACGACAGAGGTTTCGCAGGCCGAGACGTTCGGGTCGGCGAGGGCCTTCAGTATCGCGGCCAGCGCAAATCCGGCCATCACGACGACGAGCGCGATCAGCAAGCCCGTCAT
>DATLJG010000022.1:0-6851 GCA_035538995.1 Hyphomicrobium sp.
GTACACTTTTTCGATTGTCAGGGCGGCGTCCAAGCCGCCCTTTTTTTGTGGCCCGTTCAAGCCATTCGGTTGAAACGCAAGCGTTAAGGGACAAACAGCATGGCCCAAGATCTCGCACAGTTCGCGAAGGACCGCGGCATCCGCTACTTCATGATTTCCTACACCGATCTTTTCGGCGCACAGCGCGCCAAGCTGGCTCCGGCCTCGGCAATCGCTGACATGCAGAAGGACGGCGCTGGTTTCGCAGGCTTTGCGACTTGGCTCGACATGACGCCGGCGCATCCCGATCTTTTTGGAATGCCCGACCCGGCCGCTGTCATTCAGCTGCCGTGGAAGAAAGACGTTGCGTGGGTGGCGGCCGATTGCGTGATGGAAGACAAGCACGTCAACCAAGCGCCGCGCGTCGTTCTGAAAAATCAGGTCAAGCAAGCGGAAGACATGGGTCTTTACGTCAAGACCGGCGTCGAATGCGAATTCTTTCTGATCAGCCCCGACGGCTCCGAGATTTCCGATGGCAAGGATAACGCCGCCAAGCCGTGCTACGACCAGCAGGCGCTGATGCGACGCTATGATCTGATCGCTGAAATTTGCGATTGCATGCTGGAACTCGGCTGGCACCCCTACCAGAACGACCACGAGGACGCGAACGGCCAGTTCGAAATGAACTGGGATTTCGACGATGCGTTGACGACCGCCGATCGCCACTCATTTTTCAAATTCATGACCCGTTCGATCGCCGAGAAGCACGGCTTGCGCGCCACGTTCATGCCGAAACCATTCCCGACGCTGACCGGTAACGGCTGCCATGTGCATATCTCGGTCTGGGACAAGGACGGCAAGACGAACGCATTTTTCGATCCCACCGATGAATTGGGCCTGTCGCAGCAGGGCTACCATTTCCTCGGTGGCATCATGAAACACGCCGAAGCGCTTGCCGCGATCACCAATCCCACGGTCAATTCCTACAAGCGCATCAATGCGCCGAGGACGACTTCCGGCGCCACCTGGGCGCCGAACTCGGTGACGTGGACCGGCAACAACCGCACCCACATGGTGCGCGTGCCGGGCAAGGGCCGCTTCGAGTTGCGCCTACCTGACGGCGCCGCCAATCCGTACTTGCTGCAAGCCATCATTATCGCCGCGGGGCTCGACGGCATCCGCTCCAAGGCGCACCCCGGCAAGCGGCTGGAGATCGACATGTATCAGCACGGCCATACGGTTAAAGACGCGCCGCGCCTGCCGCTGAACCTTCTCGATGCCATTCGGGCATTCGATAAAGATACGTCGCTGAAGAGCGCTCTGGGTGACGATTTCGCAGCCGCTTACATCAAACTCAAGACGAACGACTGGAACGCCTTCACCTCTCACTTCACCGAGTGGGAGCGAGATCACACGCTCGACTGTTAAGCTGCTTACGTCCCGCGAGAGCATACCCCCGGTCGCCAAGTGCACCGGGGGTTAATTTTTTGCGGAGCACTATGAGGCCATTGACCTGTCACAAAAGGCATGTCCCACTTCGCTTCCGGCGCATAGCACCGTCGGGCGTTGATTTTTTATTTTTTGCGTCCAAGGCGATATGACAGCTGACCCCATCGCGAGCAAGCAAGCCTCATCGCTGTCGCGCGTCAGCATTCGCCCCTTTGGCACCACGCTCTCTCCAAACGTAACGTGGAGCGCGATTGCTCTCATTGCGCTGGCGTTGGCCCTTTATCATTGGCGGTTTGAAGGGTGGCGCGAGACGATCATCTTTTCCGGATCGGTCACGGCGGCATTGATCTTTGCCTTGCTGTTCGTTTCGCGGCGGGCGCTTTTCTCGATTGTCCTGATCGGGCTCCTCGTTACGAGCATCGTCATCGCCGCGGACGTCAAGCGGCACTACATCGAGATGGTGCTGCACGCCTATGATGTCGTCTTCTATCTGACATCGTGGTCGACGCTCGTGTTCTTGTGGGCCGATCATAAGCTGATGCTTCTGGCCATCGCCGGCATGGCAGCGCTTATGGTGGGCGCGGGTCTCGTTCTGTGGCAAGTCGATGGAACGCGAATCTCGCGCGCGGTCAGCGGCGGACTTCTGATCCTCTGCATTGCGATTGCCGGTTGGGCGAGCCATGCCAAGGGCGAGCGGCGCAATTTGCTGTTCTTCTGGGACAATCAGTATCTCGCGTCCTTCTACTCATCGTGGTCGGAAACGCTCGATACACTCTGGCGCGGCCAGCTCCTCGACGCATTGAAATCTCAGCCGCAACCGCCGTTCGTCATTCCGGCGTCGTGTACGCCCGCTGAAAAGCCGCCCCACATTATTTTAATCCATCAGGAAAGCGCCGTTCCTCCGTCGTACTTTCCGAAGATCAGCTACGATCAATCGCTCGATTCCTTCTTCAAATCCTTTGACGGCCGTTTGCACAAACTTCGCGTCGAAACATACGGCGGCGCCTCCTGGCTTACCGAATTTTCCGTGCTGACAGGCCTATCGACCTATTCGTTCGGCGGCATGCGCACGTTCGTTCAGTCGTTGATGGAAGGCAAAATCCACGGAGCAGTGCCGCAAATCCTGGCGCTCTGCGGCTATCACAACAGCCTCTTCTATCCCGTACCGAAGGACTTCGTGGCCAGCGGCCGCTTTTACGCGACGATCGGGCTGTCGGATATTTTCGATTACAAGGCGCAAGGCGCGAAGCGTTTCAACGAACGCGACAGCTTCTATTATGCCAATGTGCTCAACAACATCAGCCAGCACCTCGCGCGCTCCGAAGGTCCGCTGTTCACGTTCGTCGTCACCTCGGCCACGCATCTGCCCTATACGAAAAAATACGCGCCGGACGTCGATGTGCCCGGCGGCGGCCCCGGCACCGATCCGGAGATGAACGAATATCTTCGCCGCCTTGGCTTGGCGCACAGGGACTATGACGAGTTCCGCGCCGCGCTCGCGAAGCGGTTTCCCAACGAGCGATTCCTGATCGTCCAATATGGCGACCACCAGCCCGTGGCGACACGTATGCTGCTCGGGTTCGACAAAACGTCCGCCGCCGAGGACATTCAACTGACCCCGGAAAGCCGTGGGCTGCTGACGTATTACTCTGTCGATGGGGTTAATTATGATCCGCCGCCGCTGCCGGAGGAGGACATCATTGAAGTTCCCTATCTGTCGGCGATATTGCTCAAGGAAGCGAAGCTCCCGCTGCCGGACTCGTATCAGGCGCGGCTGGACTTCATGACCCTTTGCGACGGCCGTTACTATACGTGCTCGAAGTCGAAGAAAATCCTGGCTTTTCATCGGCGATTGATAGATTCGGGCCTTATCGACGCTCAGTAGCCGTGCCCGCGAATGCCGTCGTTGCCGTGATTTTGCTCCTATGGCAGGTTTCGCGGCAACGCCAACCAATAAGATACAAAGCCGCCCGCAGATGGCGGCGAATAGATCCGGACTTTGAATGACCACGAAATCCACGCGCGCCGCTTGCGGTATTCGTGCTGTTGCCAGTTCTCTCAGCACGCGAGAAGCCGTTGCCGCCGCACGCGCAGAGCTGACCGGAGAGATCCTCCAGCACATCATCGTCTTCTTTTCGACGGAGCATAATCCCGAAGTCCTGATCGACGCCTTGAAGAAGAATTTTCCGGAGACGACCGTATCGGGCTGCAGCACGTCCGGTGAGATCGGTCCGCTCGGCATGATGCAAGGCGGCATCGTCTTCATCGCCATTCCCGAATCGGGCTTCCGCTTGATGAGCGAAGTCATCCCGGAGATCGACAAGGGCGGTGTCGAGCGCGCCTCCGAGATTGCCCGCCGTCTACGGATTCAAATGATCGGCGGGGCAAGCCGGTCCGCCAAGGAACATCTTTTCGCGCTGGTGCTGGTCGATGGCCTGTCGAACGCCGAGGAATCTCTGATTTCGGCGCTGACGCTATCCCTCGACGGCATCGAGCTTGTCGGCGGCTCGGCGGGCGACGGCCTCGCGTTCCGTGACACCGTTCTCATTCATCGCGGCAAGATCATTCGCCGCGGCGCCATTTTGTTCGTCATCGAGTCGGCGCTTCCCATTCGCATTTTCAAAACGCAGAATTTCGAACCGACTGAGACTAAGCTCGTGGTGACGGCGGCCGACACCGAAAATCGTGTCGTCTACGAACTCAACGCGGAACCGGCGGCAAGCGAATACGCGGCAGCGATCGGTATCGATCCGGCAGAGCTCGGGCCTTACAGCTTCGCGTCTTACCCGCTCGTCGTCAAAATCGGCGGGAACTACTATTGCCGCTGCGTTCGCAGCGTGAACCCCGACGGCAGCCTCTCGTTCTTTTGTGCCATCGACGAAGGTCTGGTTTTCACCGTCGCCCGGCCGCGTGATATGTTGCGCACGACGATCGAGGCGCTTGAAGCGGTCGATGCTTCCCTCGGTGGAACAGATTTCGTGCTGGGATTTGACTGCATTCTGCGCCGCCTCGACGCAGAGAGCCGCCAGGTTCGCCATCGCGTTGAAGAAATCTACCAGCGATTCGGCATCGCCGGCTTTCATACCTACGGCGAACAATTCAATGCCATGCACCTTAATCAGACGCTGACGGGCATCGCATTCGCCACCAGCCTGCACAGTCCTAAGGAACCATGACTAACGGCCCGCCACCCGATCCTGTCGCGCAAGGTCCTTCCGATCTCGGACGGGCCGTCGACAAGCTGCGCAAGATCAACGAGGCGCTGATGAAGCGCGTCGAACGGTCGATGGATCAACAGGCCAATGCGTTTTCTCTCTTCCAGACGGCGATCAATCAGGAAGAGCAGATCCGGGTCCGGACGGAAGAGCTGAACAATGCGCTGACAAAGCTGGCACAAGCGAATGTCGAGCTCAGCGAAGCGCGCGATGCCGCCGAACGCACAAACGTCTTCAAGACCCGTTTCTTTACCGCCGTCGGCCATGATCTCCTGCAGCCGCTGCACGCAGCACGCCTGACGCTCTCCGAGCTTATGGACGTGCAGACCGAGTCCGATCACAAGCTGCTGGCTCACAACATCTCAAGCGCGCTGGTCACGATTGAGGAATTGCTGACGAGCATTCTCGATATTTCAAAGCTCGAAGCCGGCGTCTTCGTGCCGAATATCCAGACGGTGGCGCTCGGCGCGATCTTCGAGCAGCTCGCCTGCAACATCGAACCGCTGACGCGGCGCAAGCGTCTCGATTTCCGCTGGCGCCCAACTTCGCTCGGGGTCCGTTCCGATCCGTTGATGTTGCGGCGGATCGTTCAAAATCTGCTGGCCAACGCCGCTCATTACACCGAGAGCGGCGGCGTTCTGCTGGCGGCGCGGCGGCGCGGCTCTCTGGTCGCCATCGACGTCTGGGACACGGGGCCCGGAATTGCACCGCAAGAGCGCGACCGCATCTTCGAAGAATTCCAGCGGGGCGCAGCATCCGAGCGCACCGGCAGCACGGGGTTTGGGCTCGGCCTCGCGATTGTCCGCCGCATGGCGGATTCGCTCGAGCATGAACTCGAACTTGAATCGCGCGTCGGGCATGGCTCTCGCTTCCGCGTCGTTGCGCCATTCGCCGCGCCGGCGTCAAAGGCGGAACCCGCGACGGCAACGACGGCTTTGGGCAACAACCATCTGGTCGCGAAGCCGCTGATCGTCATCGATAACGATCTCAGTGTGCTTGGCGCGATGCAGACGCTGCTCTCGCGTTGGGGCGCGGACGTGCGCCTTGCGCGCGACCTCGATGACGTCAACGATATCCTCGCCGATCCGTCGTTCTCACCGGCGATCATTCTTGCCGACTATCATCTCGACGGCAGCGTGCTCGGGGTCCATGCCGTCGAACGGATCCGGCAGAGCGCGCGGCGCGCCGTGCCGGCCATTCTGATCACGGCTGACCGGGATCAGACGACGGCAACGGCGGCACAGCAATTCAATTGCGAGCTGATGCACAAGCCGGTGCGACCGGCCGAACTGCGCGCCCTGATGCAGCACCTGCTTGCCTGACGTCAGGGCCTGTCGTCGCTTTCGCCCACCACGGCTTCGAAATCGATCTTCTGCGCTTCGATGACCGCCTGCGTGCGCGACGACACGTTGAGCTTGCGCAGGATTTCCGAGACGTGGGCTTTGACCGTCGTTTCCTCGATCTGGAGTTCGTGTGCGATCTGCTTATTGAGCAGGCCCTGCCGCAACATGCGAAGAACGCTGAGTTGCTTCGGCGTCAACGTTTTCAATCTCTGAACGAGGTCTCCGTGCGCCTCCGATGATGGCGGCGCTTCCGGCGGCTTGTAGCCCTTCGGCAAAGTCAGCGACCCATCCATGACCTCTTTCAAGGCTGCCGCGATCTCGGATCGATCGGCGGATTTGGAGACGAATCCGGCAGCCCCATAGCGCATCACATCCTGGATGATGCGCGGATCTTCGAGCGCCGAGACGACGACGATCGGAAGACTCGGATGCAGTTTGCGCAATTCGAGCAATCCGTCGAAGCCGCGCGTTCCCGGCAGCGCGAGATCGAGCAGGACGATATCGAACGGCTCCTTGCTTTCGAGCACCGTCTTCGCGGCCTCGATCGAAATCGCTTCGCGTGTCGCCGTGCCCGGAAAGGCGCTGACGATGGCGCGTTGCAGGGCTTCAACGAACAGGGGATGGTCGTCGACGATCAGTACACGTGCCGGTGCGGCCAAACTTCACCTCCAGGATAGCGAGCCCATCGTCCGTTTACGCCGACTTCGGCTCGCCCGACCAGCCGCTTTGTGCGGCCGTCCATTTCATGCTCTCATGCCCCGGTTGGCAAGCTGTCCAAATTCGACTTTGGTCGTAACCGTTTGCAGGTCAGTTCTTTATCCACGAGTGTGGTTTACAGCTGCGCGCTGAATACCAGCGTGGCCCC
>DATLJG010000023.1:0-14534 GCA_035538995.1 Hyphomicrobium sp.
CCAGAGTGCGCGGCGTGCGAAGGGATCGAGATCGATGCCGCGCGTGCCTTTTGGAAAGTGCGCGGTCGCAACGCCGATGTGACCCTTCAGAACGGCAGTGAAGTGCCGCCGCATGTCGTCGCTCGGATCACCGATCGCGACGGTGCGTGTAATGTCGGTCGTTCCGTCCTGATACTGCGCGCCGCTATCGATCAGAAACAACTCGCCGGGACGAACACGGCGGTTGGTCGCTTCATTGACGCGATAATGCACGATGGCGCCGTTCGGCCCTGAACCTGAGATGGTCGGAAAGCTGATTTCGCGCAACATGTTGGTATCGCGGCGAAACTCCTCGAGCTTGCGCACGGCGGTAATTTCGTCAAGCAATCCGCTCGTTGCGTGCTCGTCGAGCCAGGCGAGAAAGCGGACGACGGCGTGGCCGTCGCGGATATGCGCGGCGCGTGCCCCGGCGATCTCGGCGTCGGTTTTGATAGCTTTCGGCAAGATGCATGGATCGGGACCGCGCGAGATCGCGGCCGCGCCGAGCTTCAGTTCGAACCAGAAGCTCGCGGTTTCGACATCGAGGCGAACTTTCTTGCCTTGCGATTTAAGCGCGGCCAGACGTTCCGCCATCGCCTTCGGTGGCAGGAGCTTGGCGACCGGCGCGAGATGCGCGCGCGCATCGGCGTCCAATCTTGCAGGCTCGATATAGAGTTCCGGCTTGCCTGTCGCGGGTACGATCGCGAACGCGAGAACGACCGGATTGTGGGCGACGTCGCTGCCACGAATGTTGAACAACCAGCAGATCGAGTCCGGCAGCGTCAGGATGACAGCATGCTGGCCTTCGCTCTTTAGGCGGGTCTGGACTTCCGCGATTTTATCGGCGGGCGAACGTCCAGCCAGCGTCAGGGGCTGCACCATGATGGGATTGGCTGGCGGTTTAGGGCGAGCCTTGCCCCACAAAACGTCAATCGGGTTTTTGGTGAGCGGCTTCAGTTTTATTTTTTTCGTCGCCACGCCGGCTTTCAGCCGGCCGATTTCGCCAGCCGTGTGGTTCCAAGGATCGAAGCCGATCGTCTGGCCCTTGCCGAGCGCGCTGAGCAACCATTCCGACAGTTTGACGCGGGGCAGGAGAGAAACGTTGAAGATGTCGGTGTCGGTTTCGACTGCGGCCTGCACGGTGTAGCGGCCATCCGTGAACAGCATCGCGGCCTTCTTCGTTACGACGGCAATGCCGGCAGAGCCTGAGAAGCCGGTCAGCCATTGCAGCCGTTCGGCGCAGGGGGGAACGTATTCTCCTTGATGGCTGTCGGCGCGTGGGATCAGAACAGCGTCGAGCTTCGATTTCGCCATTAGCGCGCGAAGCGCCTTGACGCGCTCAGCGACGTGCTCAGGTCCGGATTGGGTATCGAAGGTCTGGAACATGACGACGTTCTAAGGACAGGTTCGTACCGGAGCAACGGGTGATTTCAACGCCGCGAGAATGTCAGCGTCGACCATCCGGCGATGCGGTCGTGGCGATCGAGCCTAAAGCCTTGCGCAAGATAGGAAGCTATGACTTCGTGCGCTTGCGGAATGAGAATGCCAGACAGCACGAGCGTCGCGCCAGGGGTGACGGAGCGCGCCAGATCCGGTGCGAGTTTAACAAGCGGCCCGGCAAGGATATTGGCAATGAGCAGATCGAAGGGAGCGCGACGCCGGACGTCCGGATGCGCGATGCCGTTGGCGCATATGACAGATATCTGCCGTGCTGTGCCGTTGATGCGGATGTTCTCGGCCGCGACCGTCACCGATTGAAGATCCATATCGGTGGCGATGAGGCGAGCTGCGGGCATCGACCTCGCGGCGGCGATCGCGAGCACGCCTGAGCCGCAACCGAGATCCAAGACGTTGGCGAAGGGACGGCTTCGAGCCAAACGATCGATTGCCAGCAGGCAGCCGAGTGTCGTTGCGTGGTGGGCCGTTCCAAAGGCTTCGCCGGCGTCGATCAGGATGGTGTTCGGCCCGCGCGGGATGCGACCCTTGTCGTGGCTGCCGTGGACGGTAAATCGGCCAGCATGCACCGGCGGTAAGGCGGCTTGAGAGATAGCGACCCAGTTCAAATCCGGCACGAGTTCAAGCGTGAAGGACGGCACCGATCCCGACACGAGCCCCGTGAGTTCGCGGGCCGGGTCTCGTTCTCCGGTATCGGCATCGAAGTAGGCTTCGACGCGCCAGCTGTCCGGGCCGTTTTCGAATACGGTCACGGCGTCGGGCGGCGTTTCGAGAAGGTCTTGTAAGGCGTTGCTGATTTCACCAGCGTAAGCGCGGTCGTTGAAGTCCGCTGCGTATTTCTTGAATGGCATGGATGTCAATCTACAGGAGGCATGGATCTGCCTTCGAATTCATATCCTTCGGAGGGAATGGAATCGGGAAGGTGGTTCAGGAACAGATCCCACTTTTCGTCGATGTGCCTGGCGGCTTCGGTGGGCGGCAACGTCACAAGCGTGCCGTCGGCCTTTTCGACAACGATGCCGTCGCGGATCAGCCGGTCAAGCGCATCGTCGATTTCGAAATCGACTTTGATGCCGAACGTTCGCGTGAGATAGGATTCGATGGCGAGATCAATCGACGGCAGATCGGCGCGAGTCGATTTTTCCTTGGCGAGAACGCTATAGAGCAGCATCTCTTCTTTCACATCTTCTTCGGCGCCGCGCGCCGCAATTTTGAGAATGACTCCACGATTATCCGCCATCGTGTGGAAGTAGAGATTTTGCGCCATCACGACCATGTAGCGCTGCTTCTGATTGAAGAAGCCCATTGCCTGCCGAGCGGCAATTCCGCCAAGACCGGCGAGCGCACCGACAGCGGCGATTGGATTGCTTGCCAATAGAGCGATCTTCCCGGCGGCGCCGAATGCTCCCATGCCCAGACCGCCACCGGCTGTTACGCCAAGGCGCAACTTGTCGAGTGACCGGAATCTGACTTCGGTATTCGGAAAAATCATTTCGACGTCGGTGCGCGGGATGTTCTTGAACAGCTTCAGATAGATGTTCTTGTCCGATATTCCCGGCGGCATGCTGTGGCGGGCCCGCTCGACCCATTTCTCGGCGGTCACACGGTTGCATTTCTTGTCGCGCATGATCTCTTCGACGCGCATCGCGAAGGGCTTCAGCTTGAACATAATGAAAAGCCGCTGAAAGATCGGAACGTTGAATTCTTCCTTGCGGAGGAATTTCCGAATGTTGCGGCGTTCGTACTTTTGATTAGATGCACCACGGTAGTAAATCACGATGCGCTCGAAAGCCTTCATGTCAACGTTGAGATCGAGGCCGTAATGGCTGTCGTGCGTCAGGATCATCTCGACGTCGGTCGGATCGATTCGCTCATAATTCGCACGCTGCAAAAGGCTTTCGACGCCTTCGAAGACCCGGTGCTGTAACGCCACGCGATCCCCGGGCGAGAAGGTCCGGGTCATCAGCAAATCGCTATCGGGAGAAAACGCCTCGTAGCTCTGCTCCAGGTCAAGCAGCAGAGCGAAGTACTGCTGCTGGCGCCAATAATCGAGATAGCGAAAAAAACGGCGCGCCTCCGCCGCCTGGCCCGCAGGCCATAGATAGGGCCGCGTCAAGCGATCGAGCAGAGCAAAACGTGTGACGGGTATGAAGCGCTCACGCTTGCGCTTCTCATCGGGTTGGAGGACGTCGTTAATCGGCGTCGCGTCTTCGTCCTCATGGACCGGGGCGGGTCTGGCGTCGAGATCCGTGAGATCGTACAGGCGCTGAAACAGCCCCGGCCGATATAATCGGCCATTCGCCATATCTGCCGACATCAACGCAACTCCCCGTTGAACACATTTTCCCGGACCACTCCGCCCCTCCGGCCGGTTCTCTGTCTTAGCGATCCTGAGAAGAGTTTGTCGAGCAACCGCATCCATTCGGCGCAAAGATGGCCGGGAAGGTGCTGCGCCGCTGCTATGCGGCGAATCCCGCTACGGCGACCGGATTTAGAAGCGCATAGAGCACAAGCCTCGCGTTGTAGCAAACTTGTTCATAACTTTTGCTATTGCGCGCAATATGCCAAGGTTCAGCTACCATCATCTGGAGATCGCGGGGAGTCTTGGGGGCGTGCGGATGAGGGCCTTGAGGGTGCTGACTCTGGGCTTTTTTGGCTTGGTGGCGGGAGCATTGGGATGGTCCGCAAAGGCCGACGATCTCGTTATTCCGTATGCCTGCGAAATGGATAACGGCGCACCGCATCTGAAGCCGGCGAGTGCAACGTCCTATCGCATTATCGGACCCAAGGAAGATTTGTCATTCACAGCGTGCGGATCGTCGTCCGACTCCTGCGAAATGATGATGGTCCATAAATTCGACATCGAATGTGCGGGCCACAAGGTCTCATGGGCGCGGGTCGCGGCCTCGGCGCCAGAGGTCGGAGTGGTCCTGCCAGCGCACTTGCCCGACGATTTCGCGCCAATCAGCAGGTTCAAGGGGCGTCTGGTCCTGCCGGGGTTTGGGCGTACGACGCACCTCGCGAGTGTGGAGAGACGGCCCCTATCCGCCGACAGCGTGATTGAAACGGGCGCGGTCGATCCGGGTCCGCGGGCGCCGCAGTGGGTGACGGTGGTCGATCCGGTCCACGGCATTGCTGGTGCGAGCGGAGCCTTCAAGGTCGCCGGGGTCATATCGGTGCTTCTCATATCACTGATGGCCGGATGCTTCTTCGTGGCGCGCCGACGTACGCCGTGGACATTTGATTTTGCCGGTCCGGCGGAACCCGCCGAACCTGACATCGAAGGATCATGGGCTGCGGGCAAACCTGCTTACGCGCGGACGGCCGGCGGCTTTTGGCGGAACTATCGTAACCGGTCGTCAACGCCTGAAATGCGCGAGCGCGACGACACAGTCTCCAAGACATTGGCTGCGGTTCACGCTCGAATTGTCGAGACCGAATTGCTGATTGCAACATTGCCACCCGACCTTCTTCTGCGCGAAGTTCTGCAAACGGAACTGGACGGGTTGCGGGCACGAGCGGCGGGCTTCGCGCGCCGTTCGGATCAACTCGACGCCAAGAAAACAAGCGCCGGGTTGCGTTCGGTCTTGCGCGATCTCGACCGTATGACGAGAATCGTCAACGGCACGGTGCGGCAGGAAGATCAGCAGGGATCAGCGTCGCTCGATCCGCCCGCCACGGTTTTCGAGGCGTACCGGGTGCTGGGGCTTAATTCCGACGCGCCGCCGACCGCAGTGAAGAAGGTCGTCGATGCGTTGCGCATGTCGTGGCATCCCGATCACGCGCGCAACGATGCCGACCGCCGCCAGCGCGAGGAGCGGATCAAGCAGGTCAACGCCGCCTGGGATTTGCTGAAGGAGGCTCAAGCCGCCGCCTAGGCTGCTCGCGCCTTGAAACGATAGACGGCGCCGTCTAGCGGCGCCGTTCATGATGATCTGGACTGTATCCGTTGATGTTGGAGCCTAGGACGCGAGGCGTGCCCTAGGCCGAGCAGCGATGGGCCACCGGGAGGTTGCGGACTTCCTCCTCGGTCAGCGGTTCTGCTTCCTGCACTGCAATCATCCGGGCTTTCGCCTTTTGCTCTCGCTTCGCGACGCCAAGGCGCACGGCGAGTTGGTCGTTAAGTCCACGGACGACGCCGATCTTACCTCTCAAAGGAAAGCGGTAAGTGCTCATGGATAGCTCCTCTCAAGGACTCTACCCTCCCAAACAACGTTGGCTCGCTCTGGTTTCACTTTTTCTCGCTCAACTTTTGCGGGCAAACGCACATCGATACCGACCGCCGAAATTAACGCGGCGTCGAACTCAGATCGGTCTGCTGATGAACCCCCACAGCTCAACGAGCCATTAAAATATGTCACGCAATTGCGGCAACAAGAAGAAAACGATGGCAAAAAATCGACTCACGTTGAGCATTTCCGTGTTAAAAATCAGTTACATAGGGTCAACGAAGCTGGCCACGACCCGTTTTGTCGAACCGTCGTCAAATTCTATGGTCAGCTTGTTGCCGTCGACGAATGTCACCGTTCCGGGGCCAAATTTTTCATGACGGACCCTGGTGCCGGTTGTGAACGTCGGTTCATTTGCGGTCGATGATGCAACCAATTCACCTTCCAAGGTTACCGGCGCTCGGGCTTTCTTTTTGGTGTCGCGGTTGTTGCTCCAGGATTGCTGAGCGCGCTGCCAGCCGGGCGTCTTATAGTTCGAGCCAAAGGGTTCACTGCCGCCGGTGCGGTCAAACCGGCTCGGGCCGAACGAGTCTCCAAAGCCGAACGGGTTGGCCCGGCCGCCGTACGGCATTTCGCTTTCGATGACATCGACTGTCGTCTCGGGCAGTTCGTCGACAAAGCGCGACGGCAGGGCCGACTGATAAAGGCCGTGCGTGCGGCGGTTCTGGGCGAACGAGATTTTGGCGAAGCGCTTGGCGCGGGTCAGGCCGACGTAGGCGAGCCGCCGCTCTTCTTCGAGCCCGGCTTTACCGCTTTCGTCGAGCGAGCGCTGATGCGGGAAAAGTCCTTCTTCCCAGCCCGGCAGGAAGACGATCCCGAACTCAAGTCCTTTAGCGGCGTGGAGCGTCATGAGCGATACGCGGTCGCCGTCGCTGCCCTGATCGGCATCCATGACGAGCGAGACGTGCTCCAGGAAGCCCTGCAGCGTATCGAAGTCGTGCATGAAGCGCACAAGCTCTTTCAGGTTTTCGAGCCGCGACTGCGCCTGCGGGCTCTTATCGGCCTGCCACATGGCCGTATAGCCGGACTCGTCGAGAACGAGTTCAGCAAGATCAGTGTGGCGCATGTGATCGAGGTTGCCGCGCCAGCGTTCGAAGGCTTGCGTCAAGTCGGTGAGCGACTTGCGTGCCTTTGCAGAGAGTTCGTCCGTCTGCACGATCTCGCGGGCGGCGTGATAGAGCGGGAAGCCGCGCGCGCGAGCCAGCTCGTGTATGCGCTTCACGGTCGTATCGCCGAGACCGCGTTTCGGAACGTTGACAATGCGCTCGAACTTCAAGTCGTTCGTAGGATTGGCGATGACCTCGAGATAGGCAATCGCGTCCTTGATTTCCTGCCGTTCGTAGAAGCGCGGGCCGCCGATGACACGGTACGGCAACCCGAGTGTAATGAAGCGGTCTTCGATGGCGCGCATCTGCGAGGACGCACGAACGAGAACGGCGATGTCGTTCAGCTTCTCGCGGGCGCGCTGGAAGTTCTCCAGGTCGTCGCCGATGGAGCGGGCTTCGGCCTGATCATCCCAGAAATTTGCGACGGCGATCCTTTTGCCGGCTGCGCCGTCCGTGAACAGAGTCTTGCCGAGGCGGCCGGTGTTCTTGGCGATAAGACCTGAAGCCGCCGCGAGGATATTGGCGGTCGAGCGATAGTTGCGTTCCAGGCGGATGACCTTGGCACCCGGAAAATCCTTTTCGAAACGCAGAATGTTATCGACCTCGGCGCCGCGCCAGCCATAGATCGACTGGTCGTCGTCGCCGACACAGCAGATGTTCGGTGATCCCTGCGCGAGGAGCCGCAGCCAAAGATACTGGGCGACGTTGGTGTCCTGATACTCATCGACGAGGATGTAGCGGAAGCGGCGGTGATAATCCGCCAGAACGTCGGGGTGTTCGCGGAACAGGCGCAGACATTCGAGCAGCAGATCGCCGAAGTCGCAGGCGTTCAGGTCTTTGAGACGCGCCTGATACGCGGCGTAGAGCGTGGCGCCCTTGCCGGCCGCGAAGGAGAATGCCTCGCCGCCCGGCACTTTATCCGGGGTCAGCCCGCGGTTCTTCCAGCTATCGATAAGACTTGCGAGTTGGCGGGCCGGCCAGCGATCCTTGTCGATGCCGGCCGCCTCGATGACCTGCTTCAGCAACCGGACCTGATCGTCGTCGTCGAGAATCGTGAATCCGGATTTCAGCCCGACAAGCTCGACGTGGCGGCGCAGGATTTTCACGCCGATCGAATGGAATGTCCCAAGCCACGACATGCCTTCGACGGTTCCGCCGATCAGGCCGCCGATTCGCTCGCGCATCTCGCGCGCGGCTTTGTTCGTGAATGTGACAGCCAGAATTTGTGACGGATAAGCCTTCGCCGTCGCGAGGATGTGAGCGATGCGGGTGGTCAGCACGCGGGTTTTGCCGGTACCGGCGCCGGCCAGAACGAGAAGCGGTCCTTCCGTCGTCTCGACGGCGTCGCGCTGCTCGAGATTTAGGCCCTCAAGATATGCGGGGGCGCCGCGTGCAGCCGCAATGGCGCGCGCTGAAATCGATTGTGTCGTCTGTTCATTACCGGCCGGACGGTGCGTTTGGTTTGCAGGCGCAGGGGCTTGCGGCAAGTCGAACGGCGGATCGTCGTCATGCGGCAAATCCGTGCCCGTCGCGGCGTTCGGCTTGCGAGTCGAAATCATGCGAATGACCTAAACCACCGAAGCTGATCCTACAACTGGCGCGGCCGCACACCGCGCGTCATGGACACGGTCGGCCTCGAATCGACCACAAAAACTTCAAATGCTTGGAATGAAGCCAAAATTCGGGTTCAGAGTATTTTCGCGCCGTGCCATATAGATGCGCACGGCGCCGTGTATTTCAATTGGTTCGCCGTAGGCGCTCAGCAATTTCGTGCGGGGCTGCAAGAGACGTTTATGAACAACGGGCTTCTATTTCTCGGTGCGGTCCTCATCGTCGTTCTGTCGACGCTCTTCGCTGCGCCGAACTTCATCGATTGGAACAGCTACCGCGGGGTCTTCGAGGAAGAAGCGTCGAAGGTGCTCGGGCGCGAAGTGCGGGTCGGCGGCTCGGTCAATCTCAAATTCTTGCCGTCGCCATATGTCCGTTTCGAGAAGGTGCGCATCGCGAATGTCAGTGGACAGACCGGCGAGCCCTTCGTTCGCGCCGACAGCTTCACGATGTGGCTTTCGGGGCCGGCGTTATTGCGGGGCGTACTGGAGGCCAGCCAGATCGAGTTGGAGAAGCCGGTTCTAACCCTGGCGGTCGACAAATCCGGTACCGGGAACTGGAGCGACATCAAATTGCTCTCGGCCGATCTGCCGTTCGCGCCGCGCGACGTGACGCTGCGTTCGGTCAAGCTCAGCGACGGGGCGATCTCGATCTTCAACGCGACGGCGGAGCGCATCGCGACAATCGACAATATCAATGGCGAGCTATCGGCGGACGGCCTGAAAGGTCCGTTCCGTTTCAAGGGTGCGGCCTCTTGGGCCGGAGCGGCGCACGATCTTGCATTTGCGACCGAACAGCCGGCCGCTGACGGTTCGTTCGGCCTGAAGATTTCCGCGCGTTCCGAAGGTTCGCCGACGAACTATCTGCTCGATGGCCGTGTCAGCGATCTCGATAGCAAGCCGACATTCAACGGTGAGTGGACGGGGCAGATCGCCATGTCCGACGAGGACGCCACAACGCCCGACGGCAAAGACGAGGCCTCGCGTCTCGACCTCAAGGCGAAGGTTTCAGCTGATGCGCTCGGGGCCAAGTTCGACGATCTGACGCTATCGCTCGATAATGTGGCCGAGCCGCAGATGATCACCGGCTCGGCGGCGGCCACGTGGACGACGCCGCCGCATCTCGATTTGGCGCTGACATCGAAGTGGCTCGATATCGATCGGCTGGCGGGTGCGGGACAGGGGAGCGCCTCGTTCTCGAAACTGAAGCAACTGACGCTCGATCTGGTCCAATCCGTTGCGGGCGACAGCAAGGCGAGCGCCCGGATCAAGCTGGAGCAAGTCAAGGTCGGCGGCGAAACGGCCGGCGGTCTCAATATCGACGCCGAGCGCAACGGCAAGGTCACGCACATCAAGGAGTTCAATGTGAGTCTGCCGGGCGGATCACGCCTCGATCTCTCCGGCGATCTGACGAACTTGGGTGACGGCAAGCATCATTTTTCCGGCAGTCTGTTCGTTGGCGGCACCAGCTTGGCGCGCCTCAAAAGCTGGGCCGGGAAATCGGGCATGCCGATCGACATCACGTCCGACGGACCGTTTTCGCTCACCGGCAAACTCGACATCGATCAGACGCAGCTCTCGATCTCCGATGCCTCGGGTCAAATTTCGGGCCGAGCGCTGGCGGGTGATCTGACCATTTCGCAGGGCAGCAAGAAGAAGCGCACCGATCTGACACTTCAGGCCGCTGATCTCGATACGCGCGAGATTTTTCCAACGACCGCCGACGCTCTCGAAGCATCGCTGCGCAAGGCGCTGGGCGTCGCGCCTTCAAATGCCAACCCGACGGAGCCTGCGCCTCAGGAATTGCCGGGCGATATGCAGGTGCGTGTGATCGCCGGCCGGCTGACGGATGGCCACAACGTTTATCGCGACGTTGATGTGACATTCGAGACAGAAGGCAAAACGTTCCGGCTTCCGGCTGCCAAGCTAACGACCGAGAAGGGCCTCAGGGTCAGTCTCGAAGGCCGGGTGAAAACGCTCGACAGCGGACCGTCGGGGACGCTCGCCTATGATATCGTTGCGCCAACCGCCGATGCGGCTGGTGATTTTATGAGCCGGATCGGTCTGGCTCCCCTTTTCGGCGGCGAGACGTTCAAAGGCTTGCAGAGCGCCAAGCTGGCGGGTCTCATCGAACTCGGCCGCCGCACGCCGTCAGCCAGCGACATCACGTTCGACGGCACGCTGAACGATTCACGCTTCAAGGGTGCAGCGGAGTTCGACGCCGGACTCGCATCGTGGCGTTCGCGTCCGAGCCGCGTGCACGCGACGGTCGGATCGCCGTCACTGGCGAACCTTCTCGCATTGTTCGGTCGCGACCGGATAGAGGCGGCAGGCGACAGTAGCGCACCCGCAGAGGCGTCGCTGATCACCGCGGGGACGCTTGGCACGGATGCGAAGACACGCTTCGAGATCGCGGGGCAGGGCCTGGACGTTGCGTTCGACGGCACGGCGGTCTGGCCGGAGAACGCGCCTCTGGCGCTCAACGGCGCCGTCAACGTCAAGGCGGAGGATTTTGCCGAAGCGCTGGCGATCGCGGGGCTACGTGTGCCAGCGGGTGCGTCCGGTACGTCCGTGCAAGGACACCTCGATCTCGCTCGCGACAAGGACGTCTGGACGGTCACGACGCGCGATCTCCATCTCGGCACGTCATCGTTGGCTGCCTACCTTCAGGTCGCGACAGGGAGCGATGGTCGTCATCGCATCGAAGGCAAGCTCGGCGCCGACCGGGTGAGCATCACGCCGCTACTTGCGATGCTCACCGACAAGCCGGCGTCGCTGCCCGTTGGAAGCGACGGGATCGATGCCGGTGCCGATGCGGTCGCGGAAACGCATCCGATCTGGCCGAGCGGCGTCTTCAATTTCAGCGCGCTGGGTGACACGGATGCCGACGTCCGCGTCAGTTTTGCGTCGCTCGATCTCAGCGGCAATCTGGCTACGCGCGACGGCGAACTGCGCCTCGTGCTCATGCCCGGGAAGGTCGCCGTCAGCGAACTATCGGCGCAAGCTGCGGGCGGGCGGCTCACGGGGGCGCTCAGCCTCGAGAAGGGTGCGAGCGGAGTCGCGCTCGCCACCGATCTGAAACTCGATCATGTGAATCTTGCCACGCTCAGTCCTTCATCGAAAGGTCTGGCGACGTTCGAAATCAAAGGCGGCGGGACGGCGCAGAGTCCGGCGGGCCTCATTGCGGTTATGTCTGGCTCGGGGGCGATCGGCGTCCAAGGCGCGAGCGTGCACGGGCCGACGGCGTCAGCCGCTGCCGAAATCGCCGACGCCGTGCTGGACGGCAAGATGCAGAACGATCTGCGGACAATTTCCTCCGCGCTGCTGACGTCGCTCAATACGTCGAGCATCGCGATCGGCGACCGGCAATTTCCAATCGCAATCGATGGCGGTTCGGTGAAGCTCGATACGATCGGGTTCGAGTCGCCCGATGGCAAAGTGGAGGCGACTGTTGCGGTCGATCTGACATCGCTCGGCGTCAGCGCCGCCTGTCAGGTCTCCGCACTCGTGAAGCCGCCGCCGCCGCCGTCGGTTCCGCTGCCCAAATGGCAGCCGCCGCCACCGAAGGGGCCGCTGCCTCCGGCCGTCGTGCTGTACGAGGGACCGCTGGATAATCTTCCGGTCATCAAATCGAGTGTCGATGTCGGCGATTTTCAGCGCGAGCTTTCGGTGCGTCAGGTCGAGCGGAACGTTCAAGAGCTGGAACAATCGCGGCGCGTCGACGAAGAACGCGCCCGGCTCGATCGACAGCGCCGGAAGGCGCTCGATGCGCAACGGGCCTCCACTACAAAGAAAGACAGCGAAGTTTTGCCGCCCGTCATTCCGGAGTCAGCCGGGACCGCGGACGGTTCGACCGGCGAGGCGTTGCCTTCCGAGACGCCACCCAATGCGCAAACGGCGCCAGATCCGTCCGTGCCCGCGCCGCCGGTGATTCAGGAAAATAGCGCCGCGCCGATCGGCGCCGTCAGTGCGGGCGCGGTTCAGACGCCGACGATCACCGTCGAGCCCATTCCAGCGCCGCCTAGCGACGTCGCGGTTGACGCATCGACCGAGCAACCAGTGGCGGCGCGCTCGACGGCCGTGTCGCGCCCGCGGACGCCGGTGCGCCGGCGTACGTCATCCGATGAAGTGATGAGATCACTCGGGAATATGCAGTAACGGTCTCAAATTTTCGGCGCGGCGCGTGCTTGCAGACGCTTTAGAATCCAGACGCGGACCGCGCTCGATAAGCCGGCGCCGCCCCGCTCCTTGTCGATTGCGCTGATGACGCTTGCCAGCGGCTGGCCGTCTTCGGCGGCGGCGTCTTTCAGCGCCACCCAGAATTCGGCCTCAAGCGAAATCGACGTGCGATGGCCCTGGATGGAAAATGATCGCTTCTCGGGTCGCATTCAAGAGGCGTGATCGGGCCCGGAGTCGTCGTCCATGAGATCATCATCGGACTGACGTCTTGCCCCATCCAGCTCGGACTGCGACTTGCGATGCTTCGCCTCGAACAGGCTGCGATCGGATTTCGTCTGCCCGTACTTCAACCGGTTCTCCTGCGCGTCTTTCTCGCGCATCGCGCGGTCGCGGGCTTTACGGACCTTGTTGAGATTTACGATCTCTGCGGTCATAAAATGCACTCCGCATTAGATGCCGAAGCGGCATCCTCATCTTCCTGCATCTTATGATCGATCACGCGAAGCCGTCAAACGCTCGCTTGCATTCGTATGCTTGTCTCGCAATCGAGCGTTCGAATTTCGGTGTAGGCGTGCTCAATCCGGTGCGATCATTTTCTCCGGCCGCACGGCCTCATCGAATTCCTTGTCGGTGACATAGCCGCCGCCAACGGCTTCCTCGCGCAGCGTCGTGCCGTTCTTGTGGGCAGTTTTGGCGATCTTCGCGGCGTTGTCGTAGCCGATCTTCGGGGCCAGCGCGGTCACAAGCATTAACGAGCGTTCGAGCCCGGCTTTGATATTGTCCTCACGCGGTTCGATACCGACGACGCAGTTGTCGGTAAACGAAACGGCGGCATCGGCCAGTAGGCGCGCCGACTGCAGGAAGTTATAGGCCATCACCGGATTGTAGACGTTCAGCTCGAAATGGCCCTGGCTGCCGGCGAACGTCAGCGCGGCGTGATTGCCGAACACCTGGACGCAGACCTGGGTCAGCGCTTCGCACTGCGTCGGGTTGACTTTGCCGGGCATGATCGACGAGCCGGGCTCGTTTTCCGGCAACGCCAACTCGCCGAGGCCGGAGCGCGGCCCCGACCCCAGAAGGCGAATGTCGTTGGCGATCTTGAAAAGCGATACGGCGATCGTGTTGAGGGCGCCGTGGGAAAAGACCATCGCGTCGTGCGCAGCGAGCGCTTCGAATTTGTTCGGCGCAGAGGTAAACGGCAGCTTGGTAATCGCCGCAACCTGCTGGGCGACTTTCTCGGCGAAGCCCTTCGGGGCGTTGAGGCCGGTTCCGACCGCCGTGCCGCCTTGCGCCAGCTGCATCAGTGCGGGGAGTGTCGATTCAATGCGAGCGATGCCGTTTTCGACCTGCTGCGCGTAGCCGGAAAATTCCTGGCCGAGCGTCAGCGGCGTCGCATCCTGGGTATGGGTGCGGCCGATCTTGATGATGCGCGCCCAGGCTTCGGTCTTGGCGTGCAGCGCCTCATGCAGCTTGCGGAGTGCCGGAAGGACGCGATGCACGACCTCTTCCGAACAGGCGACGTGCATCGCCGTCGGGTAGGTGTCGTTCGACGATTGGCTCATGTTGACGTGGTCGTTGGGATGGACCGGCTTTTTCGAGCCCCGTTCGCCGCCGAGGATCTCGATGGCGCGGTTCGATATGACCTCGTTGGCGTTCATGTTCGATTGCGTGCCGGACCCGGTCTGCCAGACGACGAGCGGAAAATGGTCGTCGAGCTTGCCGTCGATGACTTCTTGCGCGGCTTTGACGATCGCCTCGCCGATTTTCGGGTCGAGCCTGCCGAGCGCCATGTTCGTCTCGGCGGCGGCACGTTTGACGATGCCGAGTGCGCGAACGATGGGCGCGGGCTGCTGCTCCCAGCCGATCTTGAAATTGCCGAGGCTGCGCTGGGCCTGGGCGCCCCAATAGCGATCGGCCGCGACTTCGATGGGTCCGAAGGT
>DATLJG010000024.1:0-5757 GCA_035538995.1 Hyphomicrobium sp.
GAAATGCCCCGAAACGGTGGCGATCCCGGCAGGATTCGAACCTGCGACCCTCTGCTTAGAAGGCAGATGCTCTATCCAACTGAGCTACGGGATCAATTTGTGCGCCGCCACATAGCGTCCAACTTAACAGATCTTTGCGACGCGATATGGGGCGAAAGCCTTGATGAGACCGATAATGGCGGTCTCGACGAAGCGCAAGGGCGTTGCAGCGGCTAATCGTGAGCGGATAGAGGTCTGAAATGGTTGATTGTGTCGCGGCCCGCGTGCAAGAAAGCGAAAAAAGCCGCTGATCGCGCGGACATAATTCATAATCATAATCCTTGGGGGACATGATGGCAGCAGCGAGCACCGCTTCCGACGAAGCACCGGGCTTACTCGATCGCGAGCGGATCGTAGCAAAGGCCGGCTTCAATCGCTGGCTGGTTCCGCCGGCGGCACTCGCGATCCACCTCTGCATCGGCATGAGCTATGGGCTCAGCGTCTTCTGGCTGCCGCTGGCGCAAGCGCTCGGCGTTTCAAAGCCTGCGACGTGTCCCGACCTGACCGTCATGCAGGAACTCTTCACCACGACGTGCGATTGGCGCGTCAGCACCCTGCTCGTGACGTTCGAACTCGGCATTGTCTTCCTCGGGCTTTCCGCCGCCGTCTTCGGAGGCTGGCTGGAACGGGCCGGGCCGCGCCGCGCCGGTGTTGCCGCAGCGATCTGCTGGGGCGGAGGTTTTCTGCTCTCGGCGCTCGCCGTCCATATCCATCAGCTTTGGCTTCTCTGGCTCGGGCTCGGCGTCATCGGCGGCATCGGCCTCGGCCTCGGCTACATCTCGCCGGTTTCGACACTGATCAAATGGTTCCCCGACCGGCGCGGCATGGCGACCGGCATGGCCATCATGGGCTTCGGCGGCGGCGCGATGATCGGTTCGCCGCTGGCCATCTGGCTCATGCATCACTTCAAAACGGATCAATCCGTCGGCGTTTGGGAAACGATGGCGGTGATGGGCTGTATCTATCTGGTCTTCATGCTGTGCGGCGCATTCGGATACCGCGTGCCGCCGGACAACTGGAAGCCGGATGGTTGGACGCCGCCCGCCGATCGTGCGCACGCGCTGATCACGACGGGCAATGTTCACCTCGACAATGCGCACAAGACTCCGCAGTTCTGGCTCATCTGGATCGCGCTGTGGATGAACGTGTCGGCAGGCATCGGCGTCTTGGCCATGGCATCTCCGATGCTGCAAGAAATTTTCGCAGGGTCTCTGATCGGCCAAGCAGGCCTCAAATTTGGCGACCTCGATCCGGCGCAGCACGCCGCTGTTGCTGCTATCGCGGGCGGTTTCGTCAGCCTTCTGTCGCTGTTCAACAGCGGCGGCCGCTTTGTTTGGGCATCGCTCTCCGATGTCATGGGCCGCAAGGTGACGTACTTCTGCTTCTTCATTCTCGGTATGGTGCTTTACGCGCTCGCGCCGACGCTCGCCCATATGGGGTCGATTGCGCTCTTCGTCGCTGCGTTCTGCATCATCATCAGCATGTACGGCGGAGGCTTCTCGACGCTTCCCGCTTATCTTGCCGATATTTTCGGCACGCAATTCGTCGGCGCCATTCACGGCCGGTTGCTGACGGCGTGGTCGGCCGCCGGCATTCTTGGGCCGCTCGTCATCGGCTACATTCGCGATGCCCAGATGGCGGCGGGTGTGCCGCGTGCGCTCGTCTATGACCGCACGATGTACATCCTGACGGGTTTCCTGCTCGTCGGCCTGATCGCGAACGCGCTCGTGCGTCCGGTCGCTGCAAAATGGCTGATGCGGGACGATGAAATCGCCGCGCTGCAAGCTGCAAAATCGACGAAAGTGCCAGCGAACGGATCGCACGGAATCGGATTTGGCGGCTTCAGCCTCGGCGTGCTGATTGCGTGGCTCGCCGTCGGCATTCCATTCCTGTGGGGCGTGTGGAACACGCTCGGCAAAGCGGTCAAGCTGTTCGGGTGATCGCGCGCAGGCGGTTGTTTTTCCTTGGCGCGTGCGACTTGCCTTCGGCAAGCCGGCCGCACGCGCAACTATCAAGTTCCGCGAAGCCGAGTCGCCTGCACCGATATCAGTGCGTCCAGTTGCCGATGCGGCCGAAACGGAAGTTGTCAGCGTAGGACTTGCGAATGGGCTTGCGCGGCTTCGGCTCGGCGAGCGTGTAGGCAAGTCCCTCGCGCGTCGCGTAGGCGATCGCCTCTTCCTTGGTATCGAATTCGAGCCGCACCTGCGTCTGGGTGTTGCTCGAACTCGTCCAGCCCATCAATGGATCAGCGGAGCGCGGACTTGCGGGCTCGAACTCGAGCACCCACTCCTTGGTCCGCGCCTCGCCGGACTGCATCGCCGTTCTTGCCGGCTTGAAGATGCGCGCGGTCATCATTCAGTCCTCTGACAACACACAAGAAAATTGGTCGGGGCGACATGATTCGAACACGCGACCCTCTGCTCCCAAAGCAGATGCTCTACCAGGCTGAGCTACGCCCCGACGAATGCTGGCTTAGTAGCATGTTCGCCGTTGCGAACAAATGGACATTTGAAGAACGAATGCCGCGCCCCCTCGATCGAGGCGCGCGAGGAGCGCTCGTGCGAGCGAAGTGTCGATCCAGGGCCACGCCTTCCCCAGCGAAAGCCGGAATTGTGCGGGTTGGCTTTGCCAACGGGACCGCAAAATAGTAGCGACAAGCGAGGCCGAGCCGAGGCTGGCTGCCGGTTTGTTTGCGTGTTGTAGCGAGTCCCTATTGTGAGATCCGGGCGTTCCGTTCTGCCGGGTGCGTATGCCGCGAAGGCTCGCGGGCTGGTGCTGTGCGCGCTGACCGCCGGCACGGCGTACGTCTATTATCTCGCCGTCGATGCCGACGATGCCATTCCTCCCGCTGCTGCCGATGTTATCCCGCCTCGCGTCATAGCCGCGCCCGACCGCATCAACGGGCCGGTGTACGTCATACCGGATGGCGCGACGCACGCTCCCGTTGCGGACGCCCGCACCCACTCCTCCGGCATTGCCCGCGATATCCAAACGGCGCTGGTGAATGCCCGCTGCTACGACGGCCCCATCACCGGAGATTGGACGCCCGCCTCGCAGGCGGCGATGCGCACGTTTCTTCACACAGTCAAAGCGCAGCTTCCTGTGGCGGCTCCCGATTCTGCTCTGCTGACCTTGCTCACGGCGCACGCCGATGCCACCTGCGGCCCTGCACAGGATGTTGTGACCGGATCGCTCGATACGCTAAACGCTGCCCCGAAGCCGCCCGACACCTCACGGCTAGATCACGCCTGGGCGCCCGCCGGTATGCTCATTCCGCCGCGAGAGCCGACGACGCCAGCGCCGCTCGTGGACAACGCCGCAGCGCCACCTGCCGCTACACCAGCAATCGTGCCGCCAGTTGCCGCGCAGGCGGTCGCCCCAGAGACATCACAGTCGTCGCCAGTGGTGGCGAAGGCGACATCGCCGACGAGCAACGCCGAGTTAAAACTTGAAGACGAGACGCTCGTCGCCGTTCGTGAGGCAAGTCCCGAGGCGCGGGCTGAGCCCGCACGCAAGGCTAGTCAGCGCAAGGCTAAGGTTGCGAAGCGCCGAGCTTCGCGACAGTCCGAGCAAGACTTCGGAATGAACTTCGATTCCATTCAGCGATCGATTTCGTCGCTCTTCGAGTGACGACGAATTTGCGCTTGTGCGGGATGTTGCCCCGGCTAGCGCGCCCCTTCCTGAAACAACGGATAATCGACCTTGTCGCCGGGCTTGATGCCGAGGCGTGCTGACGTTCCGCCGGCGAGTTCAAGCACCGCCACAACGGCCGTTCCCGACGAGATGACGCGATCCGACAAAGGCTCGGCGCGTTCCTCGATGCGCGCGATCGTGCCGTTCGAGCGAATGAAGACCATGTCGAGCGGAATATAAGTATTGCGCATCCACATCGAGATCGCGCGCTCGTAAGGGTACGGGAACAGCATTCCCTCCGTCTCACCGAGAGACGTCCGGAACATCAACCCGAGTTCCTTCTCCTTTTCGCTCGACGCGATCTCAATGTCGAAGTGATGGACCGCGCCTCCCATTGCCGGCACGATGCTCAACTTGGCCTGCCGCATCTTTGCATGCGCTGGCGCTACGAATTGCAAGGACGTGTTCGCAGGAAAGATCGATGGAATCCCGGTCAGGGCCACAACAAAAAGGGCCACGCAAATCGCGGCCCTCTTGATCAAACTCTGTAACGCTGTCGCCATCTTGTCCGCGTCAGTTACGCGACGGCAACCCCGTCGCCACGCCATCGGGCCGAAGCTCCGCGGCCATGCAGCCCTTCGAACCGTAACCCCAGCGGACCTGAACGATCTGACCAGGGCGAAGCTCAGTAAAGCCGAACCGCCGCAGTGTCTCCATGTGGCAGAAAATATCCGGCGTTCCCTCGCCGCGTGTCAAGAAGCCGAAGCCGCGCACGCGGTTGAACCACTTGACATAGGCCCGTTCCCAATCGCTTTCGGGCTGCACGATGACATGCGTGCGCTGCGGAAGCTGGGACGGATGGATCGCCGTGCTTTCGTCCATGCTGAGAATGCGGAACGCCTGCATTCCCTTCGAGCGGCGCAACACTTCGCAGTGAACACGCGCGCCTTCATAGGCCGTCTGGAAACCACCGGCCCTGAGACAAGTGACGTGAAGAAGAATGTCCGGCAGGCCGTTGTCCGGCACGATAAAGCCGTAGCCCTTGGAAGCGTCGAACCACTTAATAAGTCCAGCGACCTCGAAGACCTCGATCGCCGCGTCATCCATAACTTCGGGTCCGGCCGAAACCGGTTCTAAATCCCCCGAAAGACCGGGACGCTTTATATCCCCCATCACTTGATACCCCGCATACTGTGCGTCAAAACCATCGCAACGCCCCCCGTCTCCTTGCGCCTGCCCAACGGTTCCGGAAGAGCCCTCTTCAGAACCGTGCGCCGTCGCTTCTCCCGTGAAGCTGACCGAAACATAACACCGGCTTTGGCGAGGGCTAGCGGCATTTTTTCGTCGCCCTACTTGACGCTCACTTGATGTGATTCAATCCACATCTACATGCGCCGCTAAACGTATGATCAAGCGAAAGGAAAATGCGATTTCGTTTCATCCCCAGGTTCGCTCGGCGTCCTTGCGGAGCGGAATTATAATCCACATGCCGGTTATGCCTTTCCACATGCGAATCGCGTTCGAACTGATTCGTTTTCGATGCGTGATTCCCGATGTATTTGAAGACGTCCGCGCCGGTGAACGAAATCATTTTCCAACGGTCATGCACAGGCGGACGATTTCGCGCATCACGGCGTCGCCGCGAGATTCGAGCGATTCGAGACACGGTGTGGCTTCGCAGCCGCGCTCCGGCTTGCGGTCGCCGGATTGCGCCGTTAGCTAACGAACAAATCGAACAACGCATGGAACAATTTCAATGCGCTATCTTCATACTATGGTTCGCGTCCGCGACCTCGCGCAGAGCCTGCAATTCTACTGCGATGCGCTTGGGTTGAGAGAGATTCGCCGAACGGAACACGAGAAGGGCCGCTTCACGTTGGTCTACCTCGCAGCGCCCGACGACACAGCGCACGCGCTGAGCGAAAAGGCGCCGATGCTTGAACTCACCTATAATTGGGATGCCGAGGATTACGGCTCGGCACGTCATTTCGGGCATCTGGCGTTCGAGGTGGACGATATCTACGCGACGTGTGCAAAGCTGCAGGCGTCCGGCGTGACGATCAACCGGCCGCCGCGCGACGGGCA
>DATLJG010000025.1:0-5801 GCA_035538995.1 Hyphomicrobium sp.
CACCCGCAAGGAAGACCTGCTCGTTCCGAAGGATCAGCTCAAGAAGGTCTACGTGCTGCGCCGCATTCTGAACCCGATGGGCACGATGGATGCCATCGAATTCCTCATCGACAAGCTCAAATCGACGAAGACCAACGGCGAATTCTTCCAGTCGATGAACACGTAGCGATTGATTCATGTGAAATGCGAAAGGCCGCTCCGAGAGGGCGGCCTTTTTTGTTGGCGTCGAAAATGATGTGCGGCCGGCTTTGCACTACATCTTGAACCGGCTGGCGACGATCCGGCCGACTTCCGCCAGTACGCCGTCCCGTTCGGCAGGGGTCGCGGACGAGCCGGTATAATAGGCCGCGACCAATATCGGCGCTTTGCTCGGGCGCTGGATGACCGCGACGTCATTCGCTGTGCCGTTGTCGCCTGATCCGGTCTTGTCACCGCTTTTCCATTCGGACGGAAGTCCGGCCGGAATGCGCTTTGCCGCCGTTTTGCAGTTGTTCAACCAACCCAAGAGCGTTCCGCGTGAGTTTGTCGTCAGGGCGTTGCCGACAAGAAGGGCGTTGAGGTCGGCGACCATCGCAGCAGGCGATGTCGTGTCGCGCGGATCGCCGGGGATGGCGGTATTCAGTGTCGGCTCTGTCCGATCAAGCCGGGTGATGGAGTCGCCGAGGGAACGGGCGAAGCCGGTGAGCCCCGAAGGTCCACCAATGGCGGCCAGCAGAAGATTGCCGGCGGTGTTGTCGCTGAGTTCGACGGCCGCCGCGCATAACTCGCTGACTGTCATTCCGCCTTTGCTCAGGTTGGCGCTCGTGACAGGCGCATATTCGAGCAAGTCCGACTGGCTGTAGGCGACCCAACGGTCGAGGCGTTCGGACCCTCGGTCGACATTTTTCAGGATCGCCGCGGCAGCGAGCAGCTTGAAGGTGCTGCACAGCGGGAAGCGTTCGCCGGAACGATGGGCCATTTGTTGGCCGGTGGCGGTATCGAGCGCGGCGACGCCCAATCGTCCCCCGTATTGCTTCTCCAATTCTGCAAATGGATCGGTGTCCGCGAATGCGGGGCGGGCGGCTGCGAGCCCGATTGTTCCGACAAGGAATGTGCGGCGGTCGATGTCAGATCTCCCTCCCGATTGCGTTGCATAAATTCGTTCGGATGACGCCATCAGCCGAGCGCACGCTTCACAGGACGCCAACAGGTTATCCACAGAACCGTATTCGGTCCAAAGCGGCGTATAACGGCCGTCTTTGCCGGAAGTACGGACTAAAGTTGTATTGGCTGTGGACAACAGATCGGCGCGCCGGGCCTTATTCCGCGGCGTCGAGCATTTGACGGGCTTCCTGCGCCGGCGTTGGGGTTTTTTCCGCCGCCTTCTTGTAGCGCTCCGGCTCGCCGGCACCCGGCTTATAGACGAACGGCAGCATCAGCTGTTCGACGAAGCCCTTGGGGAAGTGCGGCAGCTCATCGACACCCATGTCCTTGGCGGTGATGGGGCGCGACGGCGCGGCGCTGAACGTTCCCAGCATCTTGTCCCAAACCGTCAGCAGCAGACCGAAGTTGCAATCGCCTTCGGTTCCCCAGTTGACGTGGTGCATGTGGTGGATACGTCCGATCGAGAGGTGGCTCGCGAGCGGCCCAAGGCGGGCATCGACGTTCGAGTGCTGAACGATCAGCGTCACCGAGATCAGAAAGCCGAGCACGACCGCGACCGGCACCGGCATGCCGATGATGACCAGCGGCATGTTGCCGATGACCATGTCGAGCACCTGGTGCAATGGGTGGCGGATGACGCCGTTCAGGCCATAGAGACGGCCGACGCCATGATGCACCGAATGTAGTCGCCAGAGCGTCGGATAGCGGTGGCTGAGATAGTGCATCATCATGAAGGCGAAGTCGGCGACCAGGAAGGCGATCAGCACCTGGGACCACATCGGCCATTCCGTTGGCCATAGGCCCTGATACGGGAACAGCCAGCAGATGACCGGGATCAGCAGCACGCCGTTGGTGGCGGAGGCTTCGTAGGCGATGACGTGGAGAATGTTCGTCGGCGTGTCGCCGTGGGCGTCGTGATCGTTCCACTCGTCGTAGAACGGCGCGATCCGTTCGGCGGCGAATGCGGTCAGATAGGCAACGCCGAGGAGCGGAATGATCAGCAGGTACGCCCAGGTGTGGCCACGGGCGACGACGAGGTCGGCCACAACCCAATAGGCTGCGCTCGTCAATCCGAGCATCATGAACGGCGCATAGCCGTAACGGACGATCTCACGCACGTATTTCATGGGGTTTGTATAGTCCTCGTCACTGCTACCCGCCAAGTGATTGACTTCTGAGACCTTTCAACGCGGTAAAAACGTCATGCCGGGGCGTGTGGCTGGCTGCGGGCGCGGCGCAGCGTCTCCTGCAGGGATTGGGCCTCCTGGATGGGGGCGCTGCAGACGGGACCGACGCAAACGTAAGCCGTTGATTTGCCGTTCTTCGCAGTCTTACCGGCGAGCACCGATCCTGGGCCCGCATCGTCTCCCGCCGTGACGAATTCGAGTGCGCCGGGAACGGACAGCTGCTGCAGTTCGCCGCGCAGTTGTGACCCGTCCGAGCCTCTCACGGCAACTTGAACGAGGCCGTCGAGATCGAATTCCGCTGCGAGGAGCCCGCAATGCCCGACGGGGCTGCGGGCCACCGACGGCGAGAAGGCCGAGCTGAGCGCGCGGGCGCGGGCGTCATAGTCGGCGTTTCCGGTCAGGGCGGCGAGCGCGACGAGGTTTGAAAGCTGAATGGTATTGGCGCTGGGAACGGCATCGTCGCCGGCGCTTTTCAGGCGAACCACGACGTCGCGGGTATCATCAGCCGCGGTGAAATAGCCGCCACCATTCGCATCCCAATAGTGGCGGTCGAGGACATCCGCCCAGCGGCGCGCCTGGTCGAGATAGGATTGCGCTCCGGTGGCCGCGTAGAGACGCAGCGCCGCCCACGTCATGTTGGCGTAGTCGGATGCGGTTGCCGGAGCTTTGGCAAGACCGCCGCGATAGGCGTGGAAGAGGCGGCCTTCGCGTGCCGCAAGCTTCGCTACGATTGCTTCGAAGGCGCGCTCCGCCAATGCCAGCCAACCGGGTTTGTCGAAGACGATCGCGGCGCGCGACAGGGCGGCGATCATCAGACCATTCCAGTCTGCGAGAATCTTGTCGTCCCATCCCGGGCGCACACGATTTGCGCGGCGCGCGAGGAGCTTGGTGCGGAGACCGGCGAGGCGCGCTTCCTGCTCCTCTGAGAGAAGCGTGAGTGAGCCGAGGCGATTGAGGATCGTATGACCCTCGAAATTGCCATCAGGCGTGACGCCGTACACACGTGAAAAAAATGCAGCGTCCTCGGAGCCCAACACCTCCTCGATTTCGGACGCGCTCCAAACGTAGAACTTGCCTTCCTCGCCTTCGCTGTCGGCATCGAGAGACGCTGCAAAGCCGCCCGCTTCGGCGATCATCTCGCGTTCCAACCACGTCACCGTCTCAGCGATGCGTGTCGCGAAGAGAGGTTCCTGCGTCTCGCGCCAGACATCCGTCAGCAGGTCGATCAACAGCGCGTTGTCATAGAGCATCTTCTCGAAGTGCGGGACGAG
Organism: Hyphomicrobium sp.; assembly: GCA_035538995.1. Taxonomy (GTDB): domain Bacteria; phylum Pseudomonadota; class Alphaproteobacteria; order Rhizobiales; family Hyphomicrobiaceae; genus Hyphomicrobium_B. The sequence continues at coordinate 3,602 of DATLJG010000025.1, forward strand.
CCAAAGTTCATCGACGGCATAGCGTGCGAAGCCGCCACCCAGATGATCGTAGATGCCGCCCTGGCAGATGTGACGGAGAGTCGTGACGACGGCGTCGCGAGCGCTTTGATCGTCGTAGCGAATGGCGCCGCGCCACAGCAGCCAAAAGACACTCCATTGAGGAAACTTGGGAGCGCCGGACAGACCACCGTGCTCGCGATCGACGGCGCGCGAAATGGCAGCAACGACATCCTTGGTCGATGGGCGCGTGGCGTGCGGACTTTCCTGTTCGGGTGAGGATGCCAACGATGCCAGGATCGCTTCGCCATTATTGCGCACGTTCTCCGGCTGGTTGTGAAAGGCCTCCGAGATCCGCAGCAGCACCGTCACGAAAGCCGGACGGCCATAGCCATGCTGTTTTGGAAAGTAGGTTCCGCCCCAGAACGGTTTCGCATCGCTATCGAGAAACATCGTCAGCGGCCAGCCGCCTTGTTCGCCGAGACGATGCAGAGCGCCCATGTAGATCGCATCGATGTCGGGGCGTTCCTCGCGATCGACTTTGATGTTGACGAAAAGCTCGTTCATCACTTCGGCGGTGCCGGGATCCTCGAAGCTTTCGTGCGCCATCACGTGACACCAGTGGCAGGCAGCGTATCCGACGGACAGCAGGATCGGTTTGCCGGTGCGCTTCGCCTCGGCAAGCGCTTCCGGTCCCCAGGCCCACCAATGCACCGGGTTGTCCTTGTGCTGAAGCAGGTAGGGACTGGTCTCGTATTGCAGCCGGTTTTCACTCATCGCGGTGTCTGTATGCTTTCGGGATGTTGCGAGGTTTGCGTTCTACGGGTACGCGAATGCCATGACCGACGCTTCAACTATCTTCGCGCTGTCGAGTGCACCGGGCCGTGCCGGCGTTGCTGTTATACGTGTGTCCGGTCCCGCCGTTCGCAAGGTTCTGGAAGCGATGGTGGCTCCGGTCCCCGATCCGCGCGTCGCGGCATTCCGGACGATCCGCGCTCCCACGACCGGTGACGCATTGGACCGCGCTCTCGTGCTGTGGTTCGCGGCGCCCAACAGTGAAACAGGGGAAGACGTCGCGGAGTTCCAGGTTCATGGCAGCCGTGCCGTCATCGCAGCCGTGCTTTCGGCGCTGGGCGGCCTCGATGGATGCCGCCTCGCGGAGCCCGGCGAATTCGCGCGGCGCGGCTTTGAAAACGGCAAGATGGATCTGGCGGAAGTCGAAGGGCTTGCCGATCTCGTCGAAGCCGAGACGGAGGCCCAGCGCAAGCAGGCCCTGGCGCAATCGGCCGGGCGGCTCTCCAAGATCTACGAAGCCTGGCGAACGCGGCTAATCGAGATTGCGGCGTTGACCGAGGCGGCGATCGACTTCTCGGATGAAGGGGATGTCTCGGCGGCATCGTTAGCCGATGCGCAAAGGCGCGCTGGGTCGCTGGCGGCGGAGATTGCCACGCACCTTGATGATGGGCATCGCGGCGAGATTGTCCGCGAGGGATTTCGCGTGGCGCTGCTTGGGGCACCGAATGCCGGCAAATCGAGCCTGCTGAATGCGCTTGCCCAGCGCGACGCGGCGATCGTTTCGGCGGAGGCGGGAACGACGCGCGATGTCGTCGAGGTGCGGTTGGACTTGGCGGGGTTGCCGGTCATCGTCTCGGATACGGCCGGTATTCGCGAGGCGAGCAATGAGGTCGAGAAGGAAGGCATCCGGCGCAGCCTCGCTGCGGCACGCGATGCCGATCTGACTCTCTGGCTCAGTGAAACCGACGACTCAAAGCCACCATCCACGATTTCACGTGAAACAAGCCTTGCAATTCGTTCCAAGGCCGATCTGGGACAAGAATCAACAGGGAATGTGCTCGCTATCTCCACGGTCACCGGCAAAGGGCTGGATCGGCTGATCGCAGAAATCACCAAGCGGGCGGCAGAAGCGGCGGGCGACGGGACTGAGCCGGTTTTGACGCGCGCCCGGCATCGGCAATGCCTGGAAGCGGCGCATCGGGAGATTGGAGCGTTTCTGGAGGGCGGCACGGAGGCCGTCGAGCTGCGGGCCGAAGATATTCGCCGAGCCGCGCACGCCATTGGCCGGATTACGGGGCGTGTCGACGTCGAGGACGTGCTGGATCAGATCTTCAGCCGGTTCTGCATTGGAAAGTAGAGTTAATGAATTGTTTCACGTGAATCCTTGACGGGAATCGTTTCCTCAGAG